>CAIRBD010000780.1 GCA_903876745.1 uncultured Gemmatimonadota bacterium | reverse complement strand
TCCACGTCAGAGGGCATCGGGGCGTCGAGCAGGCTGCCGACACGCGCGCTGCGCTTTGCTCCGGCCGGCGACGCGAAGTGCGCGGGCGGACGGTGTGTTTTCGGCACCGCCGCCGGGGCTGGCACCGCCCGGCGTTCGGCCGACCGGCGGTGCGGGACCGGGCATTCGCGGGCGTCCGCCGTCTCAGGCGCGGTGTCTTGAGGCGACGCCTGCGCCGGCGTGTGCGGCAGGGTGCGCGCCGGCGTACTCCGTGGCGCGCTCCGTGGCGCGCTCCGTGGCGCGCTCCGCGGCGTGTTCCGTGGCGTGCGCGGCGGCGTGCTTGGCGGCGTCTGGGTTCCCCCCACGCGGAAGCCGCCGAGCGCGGCGTGCAGATGGGCAGCGCGCTCGGCGAGCAACTCGGCCGTAGCGTTGAGCTTCTCGGTCGAACTGGCGTTGGTCTGTGTGACCTCGTCCATCTGGGAGACGGCGCGATTCACGTCGCCGACACCCTCAGCCTGTTCGCGGCTGCTCGCGGCGATCTCGCCGACCAGGTCGGTGGCCTGCTTGACGGCGACCACGATCTCCTGCAGCGACTCCGCCGACTGACGGACGAGTTCCGTGCCGTGCTCCACTTTCCCCGCTGCGTCGGCGATCAGCCGCCGGATCTCCTGCGACGCCACGCTGCTGCGCTGGGCGAGCTTGCGCACCTCCGCCGCGACGACGGCGAAGCCGCGCCCCTGTTGCCCCGCGCGCGCGGCCTCGACCGCGGCGTTGAGGGCGAGCAGGCTGGTCTGGAACGCGATCTCGTCGATGGTCGACGTGATCTCGCTGATGCGTTGTGACGCGCGGGTGATGTCATCCATCGCGGCCGTGGCGTTGGTCATCACGGCGCCGCCCTGCTGTGCGGCGTCGCGCGCGCGGGTGGCTGTCACGCTCGCCCGTTCGGCGTTCTGCGCGTTGCGCGCGATCGTCGTCGTCATTTCTTCGAGCGAGGCGGCCGTCTGTTCGAGGCTCGCCGCCTGGTCCTGCGCGCTCTTGCTGATCGCCATGATCGCCTCGCGCATCTCAGCCGCCGCGACGCGCGCAGTTTCGGCGACGTGCTGTGCATCGCCGATCGCCGTGCGCTGCGAGCGCAGCGTGTCGCCCAGCGCGCGCGTCACCTCGCCGATCTCGTCGGACGCATCGCCGGGCAGCTCCGCCGTCAGGTCGCCGTTCGCGACGCGCCGCAACGCGAGCACCAACTGCTGCAGGCGCGGCAGCGTGCTGCGCACGAGCAACACACCGACCAGGCCGGTGATGAGTCCCAGGGCCACGATCCCCAAGCCGGTCGTCCACATCGTCAGACGGAACCCGTCCGCGGCGGCGGTCTGTTCGTCCTCCACCAGTCGGCGCTTGCCCGCGGTGACGATGTCGACGAGGTCGGCGACCCGCCCGATCTGCCCAGCGAGGGAATCGAGCAGCGCGTTGGCGTCGCGCATCCGACCGGCTTCGAGATGCCGCGCGACGGCGATCAGGGTCGGCGCCATCTGCGCGTCGAGACGCTGCGCCGCGGCGCCGGTGCGCGCGATCGAATCCGTGCCGGCCCGCCGCGTGAAGGCGGCGAAGTTCGAGTCCGAGCGCGCCAGATCGCTGGTCACCCGCGCGAGCAAGCCCGGCCCGGCCGTCCGGCCGCTACGCGCCGTCTCGCGCAGGTCGCCCACCGCGTCCGTGAACAACATGTCGGCCATCTCGGCGCGGTAGAGTCCGTCGGCGTGCACGTCGGCCAGCGCGTCCACGTGCTGGTTCATCCGCCACAGGCTCCACCCGATCGTGGCGTTCACGGCGAACGCGAAGCCACTCAGCAGGCCGAACGACACGACCAGCTTGCGGTGGAACGGCAGGTTCGTGAACCAGCGCATGGCCGTCTCAGATTCCCGAGGGAATATCGAGGCCGGTCTCGATGAGGCGGGCGACGTCGAGCAACAGCACGAACTGGTCGCCGGTCGTGCTCAATCCGCACAGGCAGGTGGCGTCCACGGCCGCACCGAGCGCGGGCGGCGGCTGGATGTCGCCCGGGGCGATGGCGATGACGTCGCTGACCGCGTCCACGACGAGTCCCGCGAGTCGCCCGTCCAGCTGCACCACGATCACGACGGTGGTCTTCTCGATGTCCGCCGCGCGCAGCGAGAACCGCCGCCGCAGGTCGACCACCGGCACCACGGTGCCGCGCAGATTGATGATGCCCGTCACCCAGTGCGGCGCGTGCGGCACCGGCGTCGGCTCCACATAGCTCTTGATCTCCTGCACGGCGAGGATCGGCAGGCCATAGCACTCGTTGCCGAGCCGGAACGTGAGGTACTGCGACCCGTCGGTGCCGAAGCCGTCGCCGAGATCGAGCCCGTCGAGGAGGACGTTGGCCTGTGTCATGCGGCGATCTCCGCTGAAGTCTGCGCGCCGTGCCGCGTGAGCGAGTCGGCGTCGAGGATGAGAGCGACGCGTCCGTCGCCGAGGATGGTGGCGCCGAGCAGCCCCTCGACGCGCTTGAAATGCGCCTCGAGCGGCTTCACGACCACCTGCGCTTCGCCGAGCAGTTCGTCCACGAGCAGCGCCACACGCCGCTTGCGTGATTCGAGGATCACCACGATGCCCCCGGCCGTCTCGAGCATGGGGCGTCCCACGAGATGCGCGAGCCGGAACAGCGGGATCGCCTCGCCCCGCAGGACCACGACGTTCCCGGCCTCGAGCACCGTGCGCGCCGTCTGCGGCGTGAAGCGGAACGACTCCATGATCGCGTGCAGCGGCAGCACGAAGATCTGGTCGCCGAGCCGCAGCTGCATGCCGTCGAGGATGGCGAGCGTGAGCGGCAGGCGGATGGTGAACGTCGTGCCGGTGCCCACGACCGAGTGGATGCTCACGTTCCCGTTGAGCGATTCCACGTTGCGCCGCACCACGTCCATCCCCGCGCCGCGCCCCGAGAGGTCGCTCACCTGCGTCGCCGTCGAGAAGCCCGGCGCGAAGATGAGCTGCGCCAGTTCGTCGTCCGAGCGGTGTTCGCCCGGCTGGATGAGGCCGAGTGATTCGCCCTTCGCCCGGATGCGCGCGAAGTTCAGGCCGCCGCCGTCGTCGCGGATCTCGACGATCACCGAGCCGGCTTCGTGCGCGGCGCTCAGCGTGATCGTCCCCGTCTCGTCCTTGCCGGCGGCGCGCCGCGCGTCCGGCGTCTCGATGCCGTGGTCCACGGCGTTGCGCAACAGGTGCGTGAGCGGATCGGCCAGCCCTTCGATGACGCCCTTGTCGAGCTCCGTGTCCTCGCCGACGGTGGTGAGCCGTACCGGCTTCCCGATCGCCGTGGCCGTGTCGCGCACCACGCGGTCGAACCGCCCGAACAGCGAACCGATGGGAAGCATGCGGATGCCCAGCACGCGCTCCTGGAGATCGCGCAGGTGCCGTTCGAGCACGCTCACCGACTCGCGAAGATCCTCGGCGCGCGGCCCCTCGATGTGCTCGGCGAGCTGCGCGACCATCGCTTGCGCGATGACGAGCTCGCCAACGAGATCCACGAGCGAAT
>CAIRBD010000779.1 GCA_903876745.1 uncultured Gemmatimonadota bacterium | reverse complement strand
GCGCTCGAACTCCTTCAGCACCGCCATGGGCGGGACGTCGCCACCGTACTCGCGCACGAGGACCACAAAAGACGTGTCTCCCTCACGAAGCGCAAGAGACTTCGGATTCCCGCGTTGATCGAGAAACCGGCACCCCGGCGGCTACTTCGACTTCCTCCACCCGTGGCCGGGGCAAACTCCTCCACCTAACCTGATCGCGATGGGGTGGACGTCGGAGGCGACGGCAGGATTTGTTGGAGTGTTACGCGGATTCCTCGGTGTTGACAAGGCGGCTGGAGGATTCCTTGAGCCGATAGCTGCGTCCGCGGAACTCGACGGGTACCGAGCGGTGCAGGAGCCGATCTAGGATCGCGGTGGTGAGCGCGGCGTCGCCGAGGCACTTGCTCCAGTCGTCGATGACGCGATTGGTCGTGATGATGCAGCTGCGACGGAGCGAGTATCGGCGATGCAGGATTGCCTGCAACTCGTCGGCGGACTCGGTCGCTATCCTGCGGCGTAGGAACAGATCGTCGAGCACGAGCAGATCGGCGTCCACGAGCGGCTTCAGGAGCTTCTTCTTGCGCAGCGGCTCGGTCGAGGCGATGGCGAGATTGCCGAGGAGTTCATCGGCTTCGACGTAAGCGACGTGCATTCCGGAGCGGACTGCAGAGTACGCGATCGCCTTGGCCACATGACTCTTACCCGTGCCAGACTTCCCGACCAAGATCGCATTTTGGCCTTCGGCGATGAACTTCAGCGTGTTGAGCTCGAAGCAGGTTCGCTTCGGGATCTGTGGGTTGTAGCTCCAGTCGAACTCAGCCAGCGAAGCGCGTTCCGGTAGCCCAGATCGCTGATGGCACTTGTCGAGCAGCCGCGTGTGCCGTCGATCCAGCTCGTCCTGCAGTAGGTCGGAGAGCACCTCGACGGCCGACAGGTTGCTGCTCTGGGCCTCGAGCAGGCGCGTCTCCAGCGTCGCGAGCGCGCCGGACAGGCGCAACTGCTTCAGTGTTTTCTTCATCTCGATCATCGACATCGTCATGGGTCACCTCGGTGTGGAACGGGATGCAACGCGTCGCTGTGTTGCTGGAAGAACGCGCCATACTCGCGGGTCTCACGGATCAGCTCGTGCTGCTGCGTGAGCGGCTCCGGCGGCTCGGCGATGAGACGATCGAGGGCTTGCGCCAACAGCCTCTCGGCGATCTGACGCACGACTTTGTAGCTGGTGACATGCGTGGCGAGCGCGACCGTAACCGCTTGCTCAACCAGCCTGGCCGGCATTCGCGGCACGAGGTTGACGATGCCCCACATGCTCTTTTGGGCCTCGCGGCCGCGCCGATCGAAGAGCCTCTGGCACAGGATCTGCGTGTTCGGCCCGATGTCCTCAGCTTTCTTGAGCAGCCGCCGCGTCTGGCGTGACGGGTTGAAGATCCGGTCTGCGTCCGGCAATTTCACTTCGCCCTTCTTGTACGCGAGCGTGTGGCGGCGTAGCAGCGCCAGCGTCGCAAAGTCGCGTATCTCGAGGTCGCGATCGAACACCCTCACGATCGCCACGCTACCGATCACCGCAGGCCTCGCCGCGTACCACGAGTCGTCGACCTGAACGGTCTGATCGTCCTGCACGATGCGCGTCTCTTCCTTGAAGTACCGGAACAACTCGATTGGCAACGCCGTCAGATGCGGCCTCTCCTCCTGGAACATGGCCTCCACCTGGCGCTTCGCCCGGCCGTGCATCCGCTTCGACGCCCAGCGCTCCTCCCAGTCCATCAGGTGCGCGTTCTGGGCCTCGATCGACTCGAAGCGTCGGCCCTTCAGGGCCGTCGACTGCGTGTGCTGTATTGCGTTCTCGACGGTTCCCTTTCGATCAGGATCCCTGATCCGCGCCGGGTCGGCGACGCAGCGGTAATGCGCGAGCACTGCGGCGTACAGGCGATTGATCTCAGGCTCGTAAATGTCGGGCTTGATCACACCTTCTTTGAGGTTGTCCAAAACAACGTACTGCGTACAGCCGCCGAAGTACCGGAACGCCTCCTCGTGGAGTCGCGCCCAGGTCTCGCTGCTCGATTTCCACACCACCTGCCGGAACGAGCGCCGCGAGTACCGCAGCGTCATCACGAACAGGCGCGGCTTGCGATACTTGCCGCTCACCGGATGACGCGTCAGCGCTCCCTCGCCGTAGTCGACCTGCGCCTCTTCGCCGGGGTCGAACTCGAGGCGGTCGAACTGCTCCGGCGCCTGCCGCCGCAGGCCCCGGCAGAACCGCTTTACGCTGTTGTAGGCGTGCGTGAAGCCGCGCAGGTCCACCAGATCCTGATAGATCGAGACCGCGTTCCGCCGCAGTCGGACCTGCGCCTCGATCCAATCCCGGTGCGGCTCGCACGCCGACCTTGCCGCGCCAGCGTCGGCTGCCGGCGCCATTTCCTCGGCAATAGCCGGTGGCCGGGGTGGAGGAATTTGATCTTGGGCTGCCGTCGGTCCCGCCGCCGAGCCGGTGGCCAGGGTGGGGGAATTTGCCGCCGTGGAGGCCGCCGCTGCCCTCGCGTACGTGCGGATCGTCTTGCGGTCCACGCCCGTCACGCGGTGGATCTCCCGCTGCGTGATGCCTCGAGAAATCAACGTCAAAACAGTACCTTGCAGATGCGGCTTCAAGACATTCACCTCGTTCCCCCCCTCGGACTCGGAGGGGGCGGATCATGTCCTGCCGTCAGCGCCCGGAATACCGGCGCCTCACATCATCAGCGACTCGTCAGGTGGAGGAATTTGAAGTGGCCACAGCTGGGGGAAGTTGGGTGGCCGCCGGGGACCGCAGCATTGTGGAATTATTCCCAAGATCAGCAACTGCGCCGCCGAGCGCGCTTGGCGGTCGGCGCGTCGGGTGCGCAGAACGCTTCATAGAGTACTTCCAT
>CAIRBD010000778.1 GCA_903876745.1 uncultured Gemmatimonadota bacterium | reverse complement strand
CGCCGCACGCCGCGTGGCCGGGTCGGTGTCGCCGCCGTGGTCGCGGGCGCCGCGCGCCGCCAGGTCGCGCGCCAGCGATCCGCCGATGAGCCCGAGGCCGAGGATGGCCACCGTCTCCTGTTCGAGCATCAGGCCCCTTCCTGCACGCGCCGGCACAGCTCCATCACCTGCCAGAAGACCGCGCGCACGGGTTCCTCGGGAAGCTGCGCGTCGCGCGCGAGCGTCGCGGCGCGGCGCACCACGGCGGCCTCGCGTGAGGCGTCGAGTGTGGCGAGTCCCGCGGCCTTCTTGTGCGCGCCCACCGCGCGCGCGATCTCCACGCGCCGTGCGATGAGCTGCACCAGCTCGGCGTCGAGCTGCTCGAGATCGGCGCGGTGGGCGGCGAGCACGGGGTCCGTCGGCTTCGATGGGCTCATGCGACGAGCGCGGCGTCGCGCGCCGCGTCCTCGGCCGACACGGGCCTTGAGCGCGCCGTAGCGCTCGGTGAGGGCGCGCCCAACGTGCGCCCCGCCGCCGCCGCGAACCGGGCGACATCGCGCATCAACGCGTCGAACGCGCCGAGGGTCAGCGACTGGTCGCCGTCGCTGCGCGCTTCGTGCGGCCGCGGGTGCACCTCCACGATCAGCCCGTCCGCGCCCGCGGCGATGGCCGCGAACGCCAGTGGCGCGACGAGATCGGCTCGTCCCGCGGCGTGGCTCGGATCCACGATCACGGGGAGGTGCGTCTCGAGCTTGAGCACTGCCACGGCGCCCACATCCAGCGTGTTGCGCGTGGCCGTCTCGTACGTGCGGATCCCGCGTTCGCACAGGATCACGTCGCGGTTCCCCTGCGCCATCACGTGCTCGGCCGCGAGCAGCAGTTCGCTCACCGTGGCCGAGAGCCCGCGCTTGAGCAGCACGGGACGGCGCACCCGCCCCACCTCGGCGAGCAGCGCGTAGTTCTGCATGTTGCGCGCCCCGATCTGCAGCACGTCGGCGTGCGACGCGACCAGTTCCACCTGGCGCGGGTCCATCACTTCCGTCACGACCGGCAGTCCCGTCGCGGCGCGCGCCTCGGCGAGTAGTTCGAGCGCTTCCTCGCCCATCCCCTGGAACACCCAGGGCGAGGTGCGCGGCTTGAAGGCGCCACCGCGCAGCATGCGCGCGCCGCTGGCGTGAACGGCCGCGGCCGTCTCGAGCAGCATCTCGCGTCCTTCCACCGAACAGGGGCCGGCGGCGATGACGAGTTCCTCACCCCCCACCACCGTGCCGCGCGCGTCGCCCAGGGATACGAGCGTGCGCGAGGCGACGAAGTCGGCCGAGGCCAGCCGGTATGGCTTGCGGATGGGGATCACCTGCTCGACGCCAGGAAGGGTGCGCACGGCGTGCGGGTCGATCGCGCGGGCGTCGCCCACGCACCCGATCACCGTGCGGTCGGTGCCGTGCGACACATGGGTGCGCAGCCCGTGGCGTTCGACGAACTCGCGGATGCCGTCGAGTTCGGGACCGGGAAGGGCGGAGCGGACGATGATGATCATGGCAGGGTCCCTGGACGGGCGGAGCGGGGGGAAAAGAAAAAAGCCCGTGGAGTCATCCACGGGCTTCGGCGATTGCGGAGCTGTCGAGCGCTGTCTAGCTGTGCGCGCCAACGTCTACCGCCGCGACCCGTGACTGGGGGCGGAAGTAATACGTATACGTAAAGTAGGCGCGGCCGGCGGTCATGGATCGGAGGTTAGCGAGGGCGAGCACGCCGAGTCAAGGGGCGGCGCCACTCACCGTCGGGCCGGGCGTGCGCTAAATTCAGCGCAATGTCGCTCGCCCTCGCGCGGAAGTACCGCCCCAAACGCTTCGCCGACGTCGCCGTGCAATCGCACGTCGCGACCACGTTGCGCAACGCGATCGCGAGCGACCGGATCGCCCACGCGTACCTGTTTTGCGGACCGCGCGGCACCGGCAAGACGACGCTCGCCCGTGTACTCGCGATGGCGCTCAACTGCGAGCACCGCCGCGAGGATCGT
>CAIRBD010000777.1 GCA_903876745.1 uncultured Gemmatimonadota bacterium | reverse complement strand
GCGTTCTCGTCCACCATCGGTGTGCGCGCCGACACTGAACTGCTCGCGAGCGGTCTGGCCATCGCGGCACCGTTGATCGTGCTGCTGAGCCTCATCGCGGGCTACGGCCTCGCCGGTCGTGCGCTGCGGCCGGTACGCGCGCTCGGCGAGTCGATGGCGTCGATCGCGCCGAGTGATCTTTCCACGCGGTTGCCCGTGGACTCGGCGGGGCCCGCGTCGGACGAGGTGGCGCACCTGGCGGGAGAGTTCAACGCGCTGCTCGAGCGGCTGGATGACGCGCAGCGCCGCAATCGCGGCTTCGTGCGCGAGGCCGCGCACCAGATCCGCACGCCACTCACGCTCGTGCTCGGCGAGGCCGGGCACGAACTCGCGGCGGCAGAGCCGAACCCCGAGCGCACGCGCGCCACGCTCGCGCGCATCCGCACCGCCGCCGAGCGTATGCGGCGTCGCGTGGACGAACTGTCACTGCTCGCCGAGGCGCGCAGCGGCGAGCGCGTGCGACTCGAAGACGATGTGGAGCTCGATGGGCTCGTGCTCGAATGCACGGACCTGATGCGCGCGCGCGCGACGGGACTCGGCCGGTCGCTCGCGATCGGCGAGGCGCCTCACGTGACCGTACGCGGGAACGCGGCGCTGCTCCACGAGGCGCTGCTCGAGTTGCTGGAGAATGCCTGTCGGCACGGGACGGACGCGGAGCCCGTGACGGTATCGGTGCGCACGAGCGGCGCGTCGGCGGAGCTCGAGGTGACCAACGCCGGAGCGCCGTTCGCGCTACCGCCCGACAGCGAGCCGCCCGACCGTGCGCGAGGGCTCGGCCTCACCATCGTCTCGTGGATCGCGGCCGCGCACGGCGGTGCGCTCACGGTGTCGCGGCGCGAAGCGTTGAACGTCGTGGTGCTCACGTTCCCGGCGGCGAGCGGCGGACCGCGGCTCGACGGTGCCCCGGTTTCCTGATAGTATCCAACATGGGCACGATCACCGTCCTCGTGGTGGATGACGAACCGAAGATCCGCGGCATCGTTCGTGAGGCGCTCCGAGACGACGCCAAGCGCGTGCTCGAGGCGCGGACGGGCAAGGAGGCGATCGCGCTGGCGGAATCGGAGCGGCCCGACCTCATCGTGCTCGACCTCGGCCTGCCCGACATGGACGGCGCCGACGTGTGCCGCTCGATCCGCGCGTGGTCGAACGTACCGATCCTCGTCCTCTCCGCGCGGGCGGCGGAGGGAGAGAAGGCGGCGCTGCTCGACGCCGGTGCCGACGACTACGTGACGAAGCCGTTCAGTACGGTGGAACTCACGGCACGCGCCCGCGCGCAGGTGCGCCGGTCGCAGATGGCGCCCGTGCCGGGGGGCGAGGGCCCGCTCGTGATCGGGTCGCTCACGATCGACACGGGACGTCGCCGCGTGGTGCGTGACGACGTGGATGTCCATCTGACGCCGACCGAGTGGGGGTTGCTGCGCGCGCTCATCTCGCGTGCCGACCGGCCGGTGACGCATGAACGACTCTTCCGCGAGGTCTGGGGCGGTGCGGAGGGCGACGCGCAGCAGTACCTGCGTGTTTATGTCGCCCACCTTCGCCGAAAACTCGAACGCGATTCGTATCATCCGCTGCTGATCGTGACCGAGCCGGGGGTAGGGTACCGATTCGCGCTCGAGGCGGCGCAGCGCGGGGCGTCCCGCGCTGCCGACCCGGATGACGTGCAGGCCGCCGACGGCGACGCGGCGATCGAGTGACGATGTCGCCGCGTCGATCGGCGCTCGTGCGGCTGTGGCTCCCCGCCTTCGCCGCCTTTGCCGGCGTCACGTTGGTGATGCTGCGGTTTCGTTCGGAGCTCGACAAGTCACACTTCGCGAACGTCTACCTGCTCGTCGTGCTGGCCGGCAGCGCGGCAGGCGGGCGCACTTTGGGGTTGTCGCTGGCGGGGCTGGCGTTCCTCGCGTTCGACTACCTGTTCCTGCCTCCCTACTACACGCTCGTCATAGCGAACCCGCTGGACTGGCTGGCGCTCGTCACGTTCCTTGCGACGAGCATCGTCGCTGCGCAGCTGCTCACCCGGGCACAGCGGCGAGCCGCCGACGCGCACCGCCGCGCCGCGGAAGTACAGCGGCTCGCAGAACTCGGCGCCGAGACGCTGAACGCGGGGCGCGCGGAGGACGCACTGGCCGCGATCGTCGAAGTCATCAGAGCGTCGCTCGGCAACGAACGGTGCGACGTGTACGCGTATGACGCGCCGGGCGAGGCACTCCGCCTGGTCGCGAGCAGCGCCGTGCGTGGCGCCGTGGAGGATCGCGGCGCCGTCGATGCCAACAGTCTGGCGGCGTGGGTCGCGGGACACGGCCACTCGGTGACGGAGCGCGCCGACGGCACGTCGCGCATCGTGAGCGTGGAGCGGTTCGGTGACGACGCGGCCGGAGGGGGCGCTGATGCGCTGAGCGAGGCGCGTGTGCTCGTGGTGCCGCTCAGCGTGCGCGATCGGCGGGTGGGAGTGCTGCGCATCGAGCATGCGAGCGGCCTGCGATTCGCGGCGCACGAGCGGGAGTTCCTTGGCGTGCTCGCGTACTACGCGGCGCTGGGCGTGGAGCGGCTCCGCCTCTCCGCGGAAGCGGCGCACGCCGAGGCGCTCCGCGAGACGGACCGGCTGAAGAGCGCGCTCCTCGCCGCGGTCTCGCACGATCTGCGCACGCCGCTGACGACCATCAAGGCGCTCGCGCACGGGATCGGCACGACGGGGGCCGGCGCGGGCGACGGTCGCGCCGTGTCCATCGAGGAGGAGGCCGACCGGCTGACGCGCGTGGTGAGCGATCTGCTCGATCTGTCGCGTCTCACGGGCGGGGCGATCGCCTTCCAGCCCGAGTTCGTGGCGGCGGAGGAACTGCTCGGCGCGGTGATGCAACGGGTGGGCGGATTGCCGCGCGGGCGCGATCTGCGGATCGTGCGCGGACCGGACGAGCCGCTGCTCGTGGGACGGTTCGACTTGGTTCATGCCCTGCGTTCGCTCGGGAACCTCGTGGAGAACGCGCTCAAATACAGTGCCGCCGACGCGGTCGTGGAACTGTCAGTGCGGCGCGAGGGCGGCGAGTTGGTCTTCCGCGTGGCCGACCGCGGCGTCGGCGTTCCGGAGTCCGAACGCCAGCGCATCTTCGAGCCGTTCTACCGGCCGCCGAGCGCGAGTCCCGACGTGGGAGGCACGGGACTCGGGCTCACGATCGCCCGAGGGCTCGCCGAAGCTCAGGCGGGACGCGTGCTATTCGTGCCGCGCCCCGGGGGCGGAAGTGTGTTCGAGCTGCGCCTGCCGGCGGCCGAGGCGCCGCCCGGGTAACTGCCGGCCCGGCATCACGGCGCCGGATTTTCATGAACTGTTTATGTCCCGGACGCCATTTCTTAACGCGGCGTTCACGGGCTCGGCGCCATGATGGGGGCATGACCGACCTCATCTACCTCGCCGTCACCGTCGCCTTCTTCGGCGCGATGCTCGGATACGTGCGCGCCTGCGCCCATCTCGGCGAGCGCGCCGCAGGCGAAGCGCCGCCCCAATGACGATCGACACCATCGTCGGCGGCCTCGTCGCACTCGCGCTGCTCGCCTATCTGCTGTACACGCTGGTGCGGCCGGAGAAGTTCTGAGATGACGGTCAATGGCTGGCTGCAGATCGCGGTGTTCTCGATGGCCGTGTTGCTCGTCACGAAGCCGCTCGGCCTCTACGTGCTCCGTGTGTATGACGGGTCGATGCGGTGGCTCGGGCCCGTCGAGCGCGTGCTCTACCGCGCCGCGGGCGTCGATCCCGCCGAGGATCAGCATTGGACGCGATACGCGGCGTCGATGCTCCTCTTCAGCGCGTCGTCGATGCTGCTCACGTACGCGGTGCTCCGCGCACAGCACCTGTTGCCGCTCAACCCGCAGCACCTCGGCGCGCTGCCCGGCCGCCAAGCGTTCGAGACCGCGTCGTCGTTCACGACCAACACCAATTGGCAGTCGTACAGCGGGGAGACGACGATGTCGTACTTCTCGCAGATGACGCAGCTCACGTTCCACAACTTCGCGTCGGCGGCGACGGGCGTCGCGCTCGCGATGGCGCTGGCACGGGGGATCGCGCGGCAGTCGGCGGGCCGGCTGGGCAACTTCTGGGCCGATCTCGTGCGCGGCACGCTGTATCTGTTCCTGCCCCTTTCCGTGCTGCTCGCGCTGCTGTTCGTGCAGCAGGGAGTGATCCAGAATTTCGCGCACTACGTGACGGCGACCACGGTGGAAGGCGTGACGCAGGTGCTCGCGATGGGGCCGGTGGCGAGTCAGGAGGCGATCAAGCAGATCGGCACCAACGGCGGCGGGTTCTTCAATGCCAACTCCGCACACCCGTTCGAGAACCCCACGCCGTGGACGAACTACTGGCAGATGCTCGCGATCTTCGCCGTGCCGGCGGCGCTCACCTACACCTTCGGCCGCATGGTGAAGAGCCAGCGGCACGGGTGGACGCTCTGGGGCGCGATGTTCCTCCTGTTCCTCGCGGGTACGGCGACGACGTACTGGGCCGAGGCGCGCGGCAATCCGATCCATGCGGCGCGCGGCGTGGACGTGCG
>CAIRBD010000776.1 GCA_903876745.1 uncultured Gemmatimonadota bacterium | reverse complement strand
GGCGCGAACACCGCCGTGATCTACGTGCCGCCCCTCGGCGCGGCCGACGCGATCATGGAAGCCGTCGATGCCGGCTGCTCGCTCGTCGTGTGCATCACGGAAGGCGTGCCGGTGCTCGACATGACCAAGGTGTACCCCTTCGTGAAGGAGAAGGGTGCACGGCTGCTCGGCCCGAACTGCCCGGGGCTCATCTCGCCGGGGCAGTCGAAGGTCGGCATCATCCCCGGCCGCATCTGCGCCGAGGGCCCGGTGGGCGTCGTGAGCCGCTCCGGCACGCTCACGTACGAGATCGTGTACCAGCTCACCCGCGCCGGCATCGGTCAGACGACCTGCGTCGGCATCGGCGGCGACCCGATCAACGGGACGAACTTCATCGACTGCCTCGACGCGTTCGAGAAGGACCCGCACACGAAGGCCGTGGCGATGATGGGTGAGATCGGCGGCACGGACGAGCAGGAAGCGGCGGATTTCGTCAAGCACCACATGACCAAGCCCGTCGTCGGTTTCATCGCCGGCCAGACGGCTCCGCCGGGACGGCGCATGGGCCACGCCGGTGCGATCATCTCCGGCTCGGCCGGCACCGCAGCAGAGAAGCTCGAGGCGTTCAAGGCGGCCGGGATGGGTGTGGCCGTGCGCCCGAAGGATTTCGTCGAACTCATTCAAGCGAGACTGAAGTAATGGCCGGCCATCGTACGCTCACGATCATCAAGCCCGACGCGTTCAACACGGGGAAGGCGGGCAACATCCTCGCCCTCCTCGAAGCGAAGGGGTTCACGCTCATCGCCGCGCGCGTGATGCAGCTCACGCAGGAACAGGCCGGCGAGTTCTACGCCGTGCACAAGGGCCGTCCGTTCTACGGCGAGCTCGTGGAGTTCATGACGAGCGGCTACTGCATGCCGATGGTGCTCGAGAAGGCCGAGGCCGTGCTCGCGCTGCGCGAGGCGATCGGCGCCACCGACCCGGCGGAGGCCGCCGCGGGAACAGTGCGCAAGCTGTACGCGGAGTCGAAGGGCCGGAACGCGATCCACGCGTCGGATTCGGATGAGAACGCGGCGCGGGAATCGACGTTCTTCTTCGCCGAGACGGATCTGATCCGATAATGACCTCCCGGTGCCGGGCGGGGCTAACTCAAGTTGTGACCGAGAGTTGACCCCACCCCGCGCGCAGGGTATATTTCAAAGCTATGCTCTCGTTCTCCACGCAGTCCATCGCGGCCGGCGCCGTTCAGGTTCAGGGCGACCTCGACCGCGATGATCAGTGTTGGATCGAAGGCGACACGCGGCCGGTCGACGCGCTCCGGGTGACCGGTCGGTTGTCGTCCGCGGGGGAGGGCCGGTTCTATTTCAGCGGGAAGTACACCGGCACGGCGACGGTGGAGTGCCGACGCTGCTTGCAGGACGTCGCGGTGGAGGTGGGGGCCGAGGCCCACATCCTCTTCGCTGACGGGGATACGGATACCGAGGGAGATCCGGACGTCTATCCGCTGGCCATCGGCCGGTCGGGAGAGTCGGTGGACCTGAGGCCCGCCATCCGAGAACAGTGGTTGCTGGAAGTTCCCGCATTCGTGCTATGCACCCCCGACTGCAAGGGGTTGTGCACGACCTGCGGTGCCAATCTCAACGCGGGCGCGTGCAGCTGCGCCCCGAACGCCAACGAGTAGAAGACCATGGCCGTCCCGAAACGACGTACATCCAAGCGGAAGAAGCGCGCCCGCAACACGCACACCAAGGCGCCGGCGATCGTCATCCAGGCATGCCCGAAGTGCGGCGCGCAGAAGCGCCCGCATCGCGTATGCGCGGAATGCGGCTATTACGCCGGGAAGCAGCGGGTCGCAGCCAAGGAAGCCTGACGTTGGCGCGCATCGCCCTCGACGTGATGGGGGGTGACCACGCGCCCGCGGCTCCGGTCGCGGGCGCGTTGCTCGCTTTGCGAGAGTTCGGTTCCGCCCACGAGATCCAGCTCATCGGCCGCGAGTCCGTCATCCGTGACGAACTCGCGCGTCAGCTCGCTGGTGAGTTCGCCGACGTGCGCGATGCGGCCTCCGCGCTGAGCGTGGTGCACGCCGACGAGGTCATCGAGATGACCGACAAACCGTCGGTCGCCATCCGGGGCAAACCGAACAGCTCGATGGCGGTGGGGCTCCGGCTCCAGTCCGCCGGGTCGTCGGACGCCTTCGTCTCCGCCGGCAACACGGGCGCGCAGATGGCCGCGTCGGCGTTCATCCTGCGGCTGCACGACGGCGTGAACCGTCCGGCCATCAGCACGCTGCTGCCGACGGCGACGCAGCCCGTGATCGTCCTCGACGCGGGCGCCAACGTCGACTGCTCTCCCGCCGAGCTCGTGCAGTTCGCGCGCCTCGGCGCGATCTATGCCGAGGACGTGCTCGGGCGCGCGAATCCGAGCGTCGGACTCCTGTCCATCGGCGAAGAGCCGGAGAAGGGGAATGCCGTCGTCAAGGAGACGCACCAGCTCCTGGCCGCGAGCGGACTCAACTTCCACGGCAACCTGGAAGGGCGCGATATCCCGGCCGGCGTGAGCGACCGTGGCCCGTTCGACGTGGTCGTCTGCGACGGGTTCGTGGGCAACGTCGTGCTCAAACTGTACGAAGGCATGGCGCCGATGATCGTCGGCATCCTGCTGAAGGCCGGCGTGGCGAAGTCGCAGATCGCGGGCGCGCTGGCGCACCTCGACTACGCCTCCGTCGGCGGCGCGCCGCTGCTCGGCGTGAAGGGCGTCAGCATCATCTGCCACGGCAAGTCATCGCCGACGGCCATCAAGAACGCGCTCGCGGTGGCGGTGAAGACCGTCGAATCCCGCATGAGCGACCACGTGGGACAGCGGCTCGCACAGCACGACGCGGCGTCGGTCCAGTCGTAGTCTCCAGCCGGGCAATCGGATGAAGCGTCCTATCGCGATGATCGCGGGCACCGGCCACGCCGTGCCCAAACGCCGAATGGCGAACGACGAGTTCCAGGCATTGGGCATCGAGACCACCGACGAGTGGATCCGGGATCGCACCGGCATCCGCTATCGCTACGTGGCCGGCCCCGACGAGACGCTCACCTCGATCTCGACGGAGGCCGCGCGCATGGCGATGCAGGCCGCCGGCGTGACCGCCGCGGAACTCGACGTGATCGTGCTCGGCACCGCGTCGGCGGACCGGCTGCTGCCGTCGACGGCGGTCGAAGTGCAGGCCGCGCTCGGCGCGACGCGCGCGGCCGCTTTCGACGTCAGCGCGGCCTGCACCGGCTGGATGTACGGGGCACAGATCGCCGAGGGGCTCATGGCCACCGGCAATCACGATACGATCCTCGTCATCGGCGCGGAGCTGCTCACCCGCATCATCAACTGGAAGGATCGCAACACCGTCGTCCTGTTCGGCGACGGCGCCGGCGCGACCGTCTTGAAGCGCTCCACGAAAGGGCGCGGCATCCTCTCGGCCTACATGCGCAGCGATGGCACCCTCGCCGACCTGCTGCATCGTCCGAAGGGCGGCGCGGCATTTCCGACGACGCCAGAGATCATCGCCGAGGGGAGCGACAAGATCGCGATGGCGGGGCGCGAGGTGTTCAAGAACGCGGTGCGCTCGATGGCCGATGCCTGCGACCGCGCTCTCGACGGCGCCAAGCTCGCCGCGGCCGACATCGACCTGCTCATTCCGCATCAGGCCAACATCCGCATCATCGAGGCGACGGCGAAGCACGCCAACATCCCGATGGAGAAGGTGTTCGTGAACGTCGACCGCTACGGCAACACGTCGGCCGCGTCGATCCCCATCGCGCTCGACGAGGCCGTGCGCGAAGGGCGCATCAAGGACGGCTCCCTGGTGATGTTCGTCGCCTTCGGCGCGGGCTTCACGTGGGGCTCGATGGTGGTCCGGTTCTGAGCCGGCCGACGCTGCCCATCCGCTGCTGACCGCCCACCGGACCGACTCGTGGACATCCTCCTGCTGTTCCCCGGCCAGGGCTCACAGAAGCCCGGCATGGCGAAGGACCTCGCGGCCGCTTTTCCGGCGGCGCGCGACGTGTGGGAGCGCGCCGACGAGGCCCTCGGGGCCGCGCTGAGCACGCTCGCGTTCGAGGGGCCGGCCGAGGAGTTGACGCTGACGCACAACGCGCAGCCCGCGCTGCTCACGCATGGCGCGTCGGTGTGGGCGGTGGTGCAGGAGCGGCTCGCGCCGTTCGTCCGCGCGGCGGCCGGGCACTCGCTCGGCGAGTTCACGGCGTATCACGCGGTGGGCTCGCTCCCACTCGAGGACGCCGTCCGGCTCGTGCGCCGCCGCGGGGAGCTGATGTTCGAGGCAGGCACGGCGCGTCCGGGGGCGATGGCCGCGATCCTGGGTGAACTCCAGCGTCCCATCGACGCGATCTGTGAGGAGGCCAGCGCGGCCGGCGTGGTGGTGCCCGCGAACTACAATGCCGTGGAGCAGACGGTGATCTCCGGCGAAGTCGCCGGGGTCGAACGGGCCATGGAGTTGGCCAAGGCCGCGGGCGCCAAGCGTGCGCTGCGGCTGAATGTGAGCGGCGCGTTCCATTCACCGTTGATGGCGCCAGCCGCGGCGGGGCTCGACACGGCGCTGAGCTCCGCCCGGTGGACCGATCCCGCGTTTCCCGTCTACTCCAATGTGACCGCGCACCGGGTGGGGGACGCGACGACCGCCCGCAGCCTGCTCGTGGAGCAACTCACGAGCCCCGTGCGTTGGGTGCAGGTGATCCGGACGATGGCGGCCGAGCACCCCGGAGCGACGTTCGTCGAGATGGGCCCGGGGAACGTGCTGACGGGGCTCCTCAAGCGCCTGGCACCGGACCACCCTGCGCTGACGTGCGGCACGACGCAGGACGTCGAGGCGCTGCTCGCCACACTGGGCTAACGCTCCAACCACTTCTTTCGAGGATTCGGATGCTGAGCATCGATCTGACCGGCAAAGTGGCCCTCGTCACGGGGAGCACACGCGGCATCGGCCGCGCGATCGCCGGCACGCTCACCGAGTGCGGCGCGCGGGTGGCCGTCGTGGGGCGTGACCTGGCCACTGCGCAGGCGGTAGCCGCGGAGATCCCGGGCGCGATCGGGTTCGCGTGCGACGTCTCGGTACCGGCCGACATCGTCGCGCTCGTGCAGGGCGTCGAGGAGGCGTTCGGCTCCCTCGACATCCTGGTGAACAACGCCGGCATCACCCGCGACAACCTCATGCTCCGCATGAAGGACGACGACTGGGACGCGGTACTCGACGCGAACCTTCGCTCGGCGTTCGTCGCCATCCGGTCCGCCAGCCGTGGCATGATGAAGCGGCGCTGGGGGCGCATCGTGAACATCACGAGCGTCGTCGGGCTGATGGGGAACAAAGGGCAGGCGAACTACGCGGCGAGCAAGGCCGGGCTGATCGGCCTGACGAAGTCGGTGGCGAAGGAACTGGCCTCGCGGAACATCCTGTGCAACGCCGTGGCGCCCGGATTCATCGAGACGGACATGACGGCGGCGATGACGCCCGAGGCGCGTGCCGCGATGCAGGGGGAGATCCCCCTGGAGCGCCTCGGCGCGCCCGCGGACGTGGCCCGGGCCGTGGCCTTCCTGTGCAGTGACAGTGCGGCGTACATCACCGGCCAGGTGCTGGTGGTGGACGGCGGTCTCGCGATGTGACGGTTGACCCGTCACCTCATTATATTCCAACCGGTTATCCCACCCCCAACCGTACCGAGGATTTCGGCAATGGCTGACCATTCGGAGAAGGTCAAGAACATCATCGAGAAGGAGCTCGGCGTCGAGCGCGAGAAGCTCACCGCTGAAGCGAGCTTCATCGAGGATCTTGGCGCCGACAGCCTCGACATCGTCGAGCTCGTGATGGAATTCGAGAAAGAGTTCAACATCGACATTCCGGACGAAGACGCAGAGAAGCTGCGCACCGTCGGCGATGCGATCGGCTACCTGAACGGGAAGATCGGCGGCTGATGTCGCGCCGCGTCGTTCTGACGGGTCTCGGGTGCCTCACGCCCGTCGGGAACGACGTGGCGTCGACGTGGGCGGCCATCCTCGCCGGCAAGTCGGGCGGCGGGCCGATCACACGGTTCGACGCGTCGCTGTTCAAGGCGCGTTTCGCGTGTGAAGTGAAGGGGTTCGACGTGAGCCTCTACATGGATCGCAAGGAAGCGAAGCGCTCCGATCTGTACACGCAGTTCGCGATGGCGTCGGCGGTGCAGGCGATGCGCGACGCCGGGTTCGGCGACGGCACCGGCTACGAGAAGGAACGCACCGGCGTCGTCGTCGGGAGCGGCATCGGCGGCATCACGACGTTCGAAGCGCAGCACGATGTGTTTCGGGACAGTGGCCCGAACCGCATCTCGCCGTTCTTCATCCCGATGTTCATCGGGGACATCGCGGCCGGCGTGGTCTCGATGCGCTTCGGCGCGAAGGGGCCGAACTTCTCGCTCCAGTCGGCGTGCGCCACGAGCGGCCACGCGATCGGTGAGTCGTACCGCATCATCCAGTACGGCGACGCCGACGTGATGATCGCGGGCGGCGCCGAGGCGTCGATCACGCCGATGTCGATCGGCGGGTTCATCAACATGCAGGCGCTCTCGGAGCGGAACGACTCGCCGGAGACGGCGAGCCGGCCGTTCGACGCGACGCGCGACGGCTTCGTGATGGGCGAAGGGTCGGGCGTGGTGATCCTCGAGGAGCTCGAGCACGCACGTCGCCGCGGCGCCCGCATCTACGGCGAGATCGTCGGGTACGGCGCGACAGGCGACGCCTATCATCTCACCGGGCAGCCCGAGAACCACGAGGGACTGCAGCGGGCGATGCGCCGCGCCCTGCAGGACGGCAAGCTCCAGCCGAGCGACGTGCAGTACATCAACGCGCACGGTACGAGCACGCCGCTCAACGACCCGAACGAGATCCGCGCCATCAAGGCCGTGTTCGGGTCGCATGCGACGGGGCTGAACATCAGTTCCACGAAGAGCGCCACCGGGCACATGCTCGGCGCCGCCGGCGGCGTGGAGGCGGTGCTCACGACGCTCGCGATCGTGAACAACATCGTGCCGCCGACGATCAACCTCGCGACGATCGACCCCGAGTGCGACCTCGACTGCACGCCGAACGTGCCCGCGAAGCGCGAGATCGAAGTGGCGCTGAGCAACTCGTCGGGATTCGGCGGGCACAACGTGAGCCTGGCGATCCGGCGCTATCGGGACTAGCGGGATGCAGCGCGCGACGGGCGTCTCCGGTCCGCTCCTCGCACGGGCGCTCCAGCGAGTCAGCGATCCGGCGGTGCGCGCCGTCGGCGAGAAGATCGCCTCGGGCGCGCGCCTCGACCGGGCCGACGGCCTCGCGCTCTACCGGTCCGTCGACCTCATCGGCATCGGCTCGCTCGCCGACGCGGTGAACCGCTCCGTGAACGGCGATGTCGTCACGTTCGCGTCGAACCAGCACATCAATCCGACGAACGTCTGCGTGCTGCGCACGACGTGCACCTTCTGCGGCTACGCGCGCCTCCCCAAGGAGGCCGGTGCCTATCGGTACACGCTCGACCAGGTGCTCGCCGAGGCGGCCAGCGCCGCCGACGGGATGACGCGCGAGTTCCACATCGTGGGCGGCCTCGACATGAAGGCGGGGCTCGCGTACTACCAGGAGATGTTCCGCGCGCTGAAGGCGAACTTCCCGCACGTGCACGTGAAGGCACTGACGGCGGTCGAGATCGCCCACATCGCGCGCATCGAGAAGATGACGTGGCGCGACGTGCTCATCGCCCTGCGCGAGGCGGGGCTCGACACGATGCCGGGCGGCGGCGCCGAGACGTTCAGCGCCGCGGTCCGCGACCGCATCGCCGGCAAGAAGCTCGCGGGCGCCGACTACATCGGCGTGCACCGCGCCGCGCACGAACTCGGGATCCGCACCAACTGCACGATGCTCTACGGCCACGTCGAGACGCTCGAGGACCGGATGGAGCACCTGCAGATGCTGCGCGACCTGCAGGACGAGACCGGCGGGTTCCTCGCGTATATCCCGCTGGCGTACCACCCCGACGACAACGAACTGGGGCGCGAACTCGGGCGTCAGGGGACGTCCACCGGCGGCGGCGATGACCTCAAGATGCTCGCCGTCGGGCGCCTTTTCCTCGACAACTTCCGGCATGTGAAGAGCCACTGGATCATGGTCTCGCAGCCGGTGTCGCAGCTCTCGCTCCACTACGGGGTGAACGACCTCGAGGGCACCGTGGTGCGCGAGAAGATCTATCACGCCGTCGGAGCGCACACGCCGCAGGCGATGACGCTCGACGGGTTGATCGCGCTGATCCGCGGGGCGGGGAAGCAGCCGGCGGAGCGGGACTCCTTCTACAACGTACTGCGCACGTTCGAGTCGCCGTCACCGGAGCCGGTTCCCGCGTGACGATGCGCGTCGGACGGATCCCGTACATCAACTGCTATCCCGTCTATGGCGGGGTGGATCGCGGGATCGTGCCGCTCCACGGGCACCTCGTGGACGGGGTGCCGACCGCACTGAACACGCTGATGGCGACCGGCGGTCTCGACGTGAGCGTGGTGTCGGCGGTGGAATATGCACGCGACTGGGAGCGCTACCTGCTGCTCCCCGACCTCGCCATCTCCTGCGACGGTCCGGTGCAGAGCGTGATGCTCTTCTCGCACCGCCCCGCGCACGAACTCGGCGGCCGGCGCGTGCTCGTGAGCCGCAGTTCGATGACGAGCGTGCACCTGCTCGAGCTGCTGTTCGAGCACGTGTGGCACTGCGCGCCGGTGTTCGTTCCCGGTGACGCGGAAGCCGCCGATCTGCACGATATGGAAGCCACCGACGCCCGCGAGGGCATCGCCGCGCGACTCGTGATCGGCGATGCCGCGCTCATGCTGCGCTCGGGGGCCATCGCGGCCCCGTACGAGCACGTGTACGACCTCGGCGAGGAATGGAAGTCGTGGACCGGCCTGCCGTTCGTATTCGCGGTGTGGGTGGCGCAGCGGACCGTGGATGCGAGCCGCGCGCTGGCCGTGCACGGCGCGCTGATCGAGAGCCGCAACTGGGGGCTGAAGCATCTGGACGTGCTGGCGAAGCAGGCCGCCGAGAATACCGGCGTGCCGTTCGCCGCC
This sequence comes from uncultured Gemmatimonadota bacterium, assembly GCA_903876745.1. Lineage (GTDB taxonomy): Bacteria > Gemmatimonadota > Gemmatimonadetes > Gemmatimonadales > Gemmatimonadaceae > Fen-1231. Next base: position 768 of record CAIRBD010000776.1, on the reverse strand, counting down.
TGTCTCGACTACTTCGCCGGGTTGGATTACGGACTGAGTTATCCGCACCTGGGCGGACTCACGGAGTTCTACCGTCGCCTGACCGTCGCGGGGAAGGTGCCTCCCGGGCGTCTGGCATTCCTGGCAACGGCGTAGAGAGTCGTTCACGGTTAACCGTTCACGGTTAACGGTTCACGGTTAACCCGCGTTTGAGGGTGCATGAAAGAGCTCATCGACTTCTACCGGAATGCCCCCCTCCTCGACCTCGCGTACGAGGCCGATCAGGTGCGCCGGCGGCTCCATCCGGACAACATCGTCACGTACATCGTGGACCGGAACATCAACTACACGAACGTCTGCGTCGCCGACTGCGGCTTCTGCGCGTTCTACCGTCGCCCCAAGCACGACGAAGGGTGGACGCTGAGCTACGAGCAGATCGGCGCGAAGATCGAGGAGGTCAAGGCGCTCGGCGGCGTGCAGATCCTGATCCAGGGCGGGCACAACCCGTACATCCCGTTCGAGTGGTATCTCGACCTGCTGCGGTACATCAAGCAGTACCATCCGATCCACATCCACGGCTTCAGCCCGAGTGAGGTGGATTTCTGGAGCACGCTCTACCGGATGGACGCCCGTGAGGTGATCCGGGAACTGGTGAAGGCCGGACTCGATTCGATCCCGGGGGGCGGCGGCGAGATCCTCGTACAGCGCGTCCGTGATCAGGTCGCCAAGAAGAAGGCCGGCGCGGACCGGTGGCTCGAGGTGATGGAACTCGCCCACAAAGAAGGGCTC
>CAIRBD010000775.1 GCA_903876745.1 uncultured Gemmatimonadota bacterium | reverse complement strand
TGAACGACATCTGGTTCGGCGGCCAGACGATGAATCCGTGGCTGCTCGAAGAGGGCGCGTCGGGATCGAGCGCCGGCCCCGGTGCGGCGACCGCGGCGGGACTCGTCGCCTTCTCCATCGGCAGTGAGACAGGCGGCAGCATCATCAGCCCCGCGATGCGCTGCGGCGTCACCGGACTGCGCCCCACGTACGGTCGCGTGCCGCGCAACGGCGCGATGACGCTCTGCTGGTCGCTCGACAAGCTCGGACCGATGACGCGCAGCGTGGAGGACGCGATGCTCGTGCTGCACGCCATCACCGGCCCCGACGCGCTCGATGTGGCGAGTGTACCGAGCACACTCGACTACGACGCGACCGCACCGGTGGCGGGATTGCGCGTCGGCTACTTTCCCGCGTGGATGAAAGAGAGCCCCGCGACCGACGTGGACCGCGCCGCGCTCGACGCCGTGAAAGCGCTCGGCATGGTGCCCACGGAGGTCTCGCTCCCCGACTGGCCGTACGGCGCGCTCAACGTCGTCCTGTTCGCCGAAGCGGCCGCGGCTTTCGAAGAACTCACACTCACCGGCGAAGCCGGCCAGCTCAAGTCGCAGGTGAACGACGCGTGGCCCAACTTGTTCCGCCAGGCGCGGTTCCTCTCGGCGGTGGACTTCGTGCAGGCCGACCGGCTGCGGCGCCGCGTGGCCGCGGAGATGGCGCGCCTCTTCGAGCAGGTGGACCTGCTGCTCGTGCCGTCGCTGCGCGACGAGATGCTCACGATATCGAACTTCACGGGGCATCCGTCGCTCACGCTGCGCGCCGGCTTCGTGCAGGTGGGCGAAGCGCGCAGCGACTGGGCGCCGGACCCCAAACATCCGCTGCCCAAGTTCGCGCCGCCGCGGCGCGTGCCGCACGGCATCACGCTGCTGGGGCGGCTGTTCGACGAAGGAACGATCGTACGCGCCGGGCTCGCACTCGAAAAGACGTTCAACGTGGTGGGAGAGAACCCCGCGGGGTTCTAGGCGCAAGGCCGCATCACCCGCTGTGCACGCTCGTCCCGGCCCACGGTACCTCGCTCGCGTTCAGGACCTCCCGCACCTTCGTCAGCAGTTCGTCGATGGTGAACGGCTTGGCGAGAAAGTGCGCCGCATCGGACGTCGCCTCCGTGAGGCCGGGAACTCCCGCGGTGTAGCCCGACATGAACAGCACCTTGAGGTGCGGAACGCGCGACGTCAGCGCCGTCGCGAGTTCCCGGCCATTCATCTTCGGCATCACCACATCGGTCACCAGCAGGTCGATCGCGCCGACGTGGACCGCCGCCAGATCGATCGCCTCGTCCGGCCCGTTCGCTCGCAGCACGACGTAACCGGCCTCGTCGAGGACGGTCCCTGTGAGTTCGAGGACCAACGCCTCGTCTTCGACGAGCAGGATCGTCTCGTGGCCGGGTTTCGCTCGCGGAGCGGGCGCATCGGCCTGCGCCGTCTCGACCGGCGCCGCCGTGTAGCGCGGAAAGAGGATCTCGAAGGTCGTGCCACGCCCCGGTTCGCTCGCCACGCGGATGTGCCCGCGATTCTGTGTCACCGCGCCGTACACCGTGGAGAGCCCAAGCCCAGTGCCCTGACCGGTCGCCTTCGTCGTGAAGAACGGCTCGAAGAGATGCACCTGCACCTCCTTCGTCATGCCGCCACCGGTGTCCGTGACGGACAGGCTCACGTACTCGCCGGGCTCGGCGTCGGCGAATCGCAGGCTGACTGACGCGTCCGCGACCACATTCTTGACCGCGATCGTCAGCGTCCCCCCGGCCCCGATGGCGTCGCGCGCATTCACGCACAGGTTCGCGAGGATCTGGTCCAGCTGCGACGCGTCCATCAGCACCTGCCACGACGACGGCGCCGGCTTCCACTCCACGCTGATGTGTTCGCCGATCAGGCGCCGCAGCATCTTCAGCTCTTCCCCGATGCTCTCGTTCAGGTCCAGCGGCCGGGGCGTGATGACCTCTCGCCGCGCGAACGCGAGCAGTTGCCGCGTGAGGCCAGCCGACCGCTTGGCCGCCTGCTCGATCTCCTTGAGATGCGCATGGAGCGGCAGCGCCGTGTCTGCCTGGCGGAGCGCCAGTTCGGTGCGGCCGAGGATCACGGCGAGCATGTTGTTGAAGTCGTGGGCGATGCCGCCGGCCAGACGACCCACCGATTCCATCTTGTGGCTCTGCCGGAACTGCTCCTCGAGCAATTTCCGCTGCGTGATGTCCTGCTTGACCCCCACGAAGTGCGTGATGACGCCGCGCGCGTCCTTGAGCGGCGTGATCGTCATGTCCTCGGTGTAGCGCGTGCCATCCTTCCGCTGGTTCACGATCTCGCCGGACCAGACGCCCCCCGCCAGGATGGTCGTCCACAGCTGTTCGAAGAACGCCCGGTCGTGAACCCCCGAGCGGATCAGGTCGCCCGGCCTCCGGCCGATGGCCTCATCGAGTCCATAACCCGTGAAGGCCGTGAACGCCGCGTTCGCCCACACGATCAGCCCCGCCTGGTCGGTGATCACGATCGCGTTCGCCGCCGCCTCGAGGGCGCCCCGCTCGAGGCGCAGCATCTGCTCATCGCGTCGATGGCTGGTGATGTCGGTATGCGTCCCGATCACGCGCAGAGCGCGCCCGGCCGCATCGCGACTGAGCGCGGTACCGCGCGCGAGGATCCAGACCCAGCCGCCATCCTTGCGCCGCATGCGGAACTCGCTCTGGTAACTCGGGGTCGCCCCGTCAAGCAGCGCCGACACATCGGCCATGACCCGCGGCAGGTCGTCGGGATGCACGCGACCCTGCCACTCGTCGAGACCGCTGCCGATCTCCGCGCCGGCGTACCCAAGCTGCGCCTTCCACTGATCACTGAAGAACGCCCTCCCAGCCGGCACGTACCAGTCGAAGAGGCCGTCGCCGGCACCTTCGATGGCGAACTTCCAGCGCGACTCGCTGTCGCGCAGCGCGTCTTCCGCCGCCCGATGCGCCGTCACGTCCTGGATCGTGCCGATCATCGTCACCGGCTCGCCGGTGCTGTCGCTGCGCAACTCGCCGAGTCCATGCATCCACCGCACTGCGCCGTCGCGCGTGTCGACGATGCGATACTCCTGGTCGAACGGCCGCCGCTCCGCACGGACCGTCTGCGACAGGTACCGCACCATCCGTTCCGCGTCACTCGGGTGGAGCAGGTCCGCCCAGTCGCTCAGCGGGTGCCACGCGCGGTGCTCGATGCCGAAGAGCTCCTCGAGTACGTCGGAAGCCTGGAACTGTGCCCGCGCGAAATCCAACTCATACGACCCGATGCGCCCCACGCGCTGCGACGCGTTGAACACCTCGGCGCGTTCCTCCCGTTCGGCAGCCGCCCGCTTGGCATCCGTGATGTCGCGCAGGAATCCAACCATCCGCCCGTCGCCGTCGGGCAGCACCTGCACGCTCACCTCGACGTCGAAGACCGTGCCGTCCTTGCGACGATGCCTCGTCTCGAAACGATCCCCGCCCGTCTCCAGCACCCGGCGGATTCGTTCGCTGATGGCCGGGACCGCTTCCGCGGCTTCGAGATCGGCGACGCGCATCCGGAGCAGGTCCGCGACACTGTAGCCGCTCATCCGGACATACGCCTCGTTCACGTCCAGCAGGCGCGCGTGCGCGTCGATCATCCAGAAGCCTTCCATCGCCGTCGCGAGGATGGACTGATACCGCGCCGCGTTTTCCCGCAGCGCCGCCAGCGACCGTTGGCGTTCGGTGATGTCGCGGCCGATGACCAACGCCCCGACGACCGCCCCGTCGGCGCCGCGGAGCGGCGACAGGGACAGCGACATCGTGAGGCGCTGGCCGTCCTTGCGCACACGAACGGCCTCGTGCTCCCCGATCGATTCGCCGCGACGGACCGTCTCCAGTATTCGCGGAAGTTCGTCGGCCTCTTCCGGAGGGAACACGAGACGGATGGACTGGCCCACCATCTCGGCCGCGCGGTACCCGAAGCACTTTTCCGCGCCACGATTCCAAGTCAGGACGACGCCGTCGAGGTCCTTGCCGATGATCGAATCCTCAGAGGTATCGACGATCGCGGCGAGCTTGTCGAGGTCCTGCCCCACGGCGATCCGCTCGCGATGCGTCCGCTGGCGCTCCCGAAACCAGAGCAGCCCCACGCCGCCCCCGGCGCCCAGCAGCAGCGCGCTGACCAGCAGGACCACCTGCCAGAGGCGATCGCGGATCGGCGCATACGCCTCCGCGACGTCCATCTTCGCGATGAGGAACCATGGCGAATCCGGCACCCGGCGCATCGCGGCCACCACCAGTGTCCCCCGATAGTCCAGCCCTTCCACGGTCCCGGTGTCGCCGAGGACGGCGCGGGCGGCCGGAACCTCGCGACGGCTGAGCGGGAGGCGCAAGGCAAGCGCCGCGTCGCGGGTGAATCGCAGGTCGTTCAGGAAGACGACGTCACTGCCGTCGCGCCGAGCGAGCAGCGTCTCGCCGGAGCGGCTCGGCAGCGGCCACTGCTGGATGAACGGATAGAGATAATCGCGCGGATCGATGCGCAGCACGACCGCACCGACTGGCCGGCGTGCGTCGGGTCCGTCGAACAGCGGCACCACCGCCTGCAGATAGATGCGGCGGTCGTGTTCGCTCCGGTAGAAGTCCTGGAACAGGATGTTCCCGGAGCGCAACGCCTCGGCCGACGCCCGCCGCGTGACGGCGGACAGTGGCGCGGCCGCGTCGCCCGAGGAGAGGAGCGTTGCCCCGTCGGCGTCGAGCAATCGCAGCTGGTTGTAGCCGTACATCGTCGTATAGCTGCCCAGCCAGTTCAGCAGTTCCCTCCGCGCGCTGTCGTCGGTCGGTCGCGTGCTGAGACGCCGCGCGAGGCGGGCGAACGGCGGATTCCTGAACAGCACCCCGCCGTCCGACAGCCGCTCGTGGCGCCACTGCACCAGCTGGCTCACCTTCAGGTCGGCGATCGAGGACAGTTGCCGACCGATGTCCACGCGGAAGTTCTGCTCGTTGCTCCGGTAGTAGAACGTGCCGACCGCGAAGATGCCGGCGGCCAGCAATCCGAAGATCTGGAGATACCGGAGCCCGACCGGATCCAACAGTGCATCCGCCGGCGAGGCGGACTGCTCGTGCGTCGACGAGATGCCCTGTACCGCGACCGCGATGAGCGCCGTGCCCAACGCCAGGAACACGACGGCCGTGGGCAGCGCCATCATCGTCAGGCCCGCCCATCCATACGTGCGCAGTGTCGGTGTGAAGTACGACAGGATCTCGATCAGCGCCATCGTCGACACCAGTATGCCGAGCAGGATGACGGCGGCCATCGACCTGGTGGCGCGGCGCGGGCGACGGATGATCTCGACTCCCGCCGCAAGCAGGACGAAGCAGAGCGCCGAGTCGGGCGCCATGCGACCCGGGTTCGACGTGCCCACCGTACCCGCCGGCTCGGGGAACAGCCATTGGTCGAAGCCGGGACTCCAGCCGAAGACGAACTCGGCGAGCGTCAGCAGTCCGATGAGACCGGCGAGCAACCCACAGACCCGGGCCACGCGACCCCGCATCGTCGCGTGCGGCGCGTCGAGCGTGGTCGCCACCGGGCGCGAGAACAGCAGGGCCGTTCCCGCGAGGATGAAGGCGAGCGCCGCGTTCGGCTTCATCGACACCCAGCCGGGGAGCACACTCTTCAACAGGGCGATGTCGAGCGCCCACCCGACGAGCACCGCGCCACCGACCAACACGGCGCAGGCGCCGACGGCGGGCGCGACCAAGTCGAGAGCCGGCCCCACCCACGGCTCACCATCACTGCGCACCGGCGACCGCTCTCGTTCCACGGTCTTCCTTGGTCCGACCGGCGCCGCCGCCGGTACCACCCGGCTCTCTCGTCGTCACCGTGGCGACTGAGCCGTGTCTCCATGGAAGTTACAATTTGTCCCGCGGTTTGGTAGTGGCCGCCGCGCAGTTCGGCGTTACTCGCTGCGCGTCGCCTCGGCGATGCTGATGATGGCGGCCATCTGCTGCTCCAGCTCGCGCACGCGATGCAGCGCCACCTCCAGTTCCGCGTTGCGCGAGGCCAGCGCGCCGTTCACGGCCCGCAGTTCGTCCCGCTGCCGCTTGAGCTCCAGCAGATTGCGCACCCGCAGGCGCAGGTGCGTGAGGTTGATGGGCTTGACGAGATAGTCCGTCGCGCTCAACTGCAGCGCCGCGGCCTGCCCCTTCGAGTCGGCCACCGCCGTCACGAAGACGATGGGAATCTCGGTCAGTGTCGCGTACGCCCGTGCGCGGCGGACCACTTCGAGCCCGTCGATGTCGGGCAGCATCACGTCGAGCAGCACGAGGTCGGGCCGATGCTCTTTCATGAGCCGCAGCGCGTCCAGTCCGTTCGTGGCGGTGAGGAGCGTGTACTGGTCTTGCAGCGCGATGACGATCAGCCGGGCGTTCAGCGGCTCGTCATCGACGATCAGCACCACGGGACGTGCATCGTCGGGTCGTGCATCGTCCGGGGTGGAGGGGGCGACGTCCGACGGGTCGCCGTGGGGTGCGGTCATGAGCCTCTCTCGGTGTGTGGAACGGATGCGGCCGTCACGCGCTGCATCTCCGCGATCAGGTTCTTCACGTGCAGCGGCTTGCTCACATAGCCGTCGAAGCCGGCCGCGAGGAATCGCTCGGCGTCGCCCTGCATGGCAAATGCGGTCAGCGCGATCACCGGCGTGTGTACCCCGGCCACGGCCTCACGGGCGCGCAGGACCTCCAGCGCCGCCTGACCGTCCATCACCGGCATCTGGATGTCCATCAGCACGAGGTCAAAGGACTCCCCCGTGAGCCGTTGCAGCGCCTCCGCGCCATCGGCGGCCAGCGCCACCGTGTGCCCCAGCTTTTGCAACAGCGTGCGCCCTATCGCCTGGTTGACGCGGTGATCCTCCACGAGCAGCACCTTCAGCGGCGCGCCGGACCAGTGGAGCGTCTGCGCCACCCGTTGCGCCGCGTCGATGTCGGTCACCTCGGCCTCGCTCATCTCCAGCGGCAGCAGCACGCGAAAGGTGCTGCCCACCCCCTCCACGCTGTCGGCCGTGAGGCTGCCGCCCATCAGGTTGGTGAGCTGGCGGCAGATCGTGAGGCCCAACCCGGTGCCGCCAAACCGGCGCGTGATGCTGTGCTCGGCCTGCGTGAACGGCTCGAAGACCTCGAGCAGTGCCGAGGCGGGCATGCCGATCCCCGTGTCGGCCACGAGGATCTCCACCATCATCGTGTCGCCGTCGCGCTCGTGCACGTTCAGGGTCACCGTGACACCGCCGCGCTCTGTGAACTTGACGGCGTTGCCGACGAGGTTGAGAATGATCTGCGTGATGCGACGGACGTCGCCGATCAGCACCGCGGGTACGTCGTCCGCGACCGTCAGCTGCAGCGAGAGCATCTTGTCCGCGATCCGCGCACGGATGAGCCGCACGGCGTCGGCGAGACACGCGCGCACGTTGAACGCAGACCGCTCGATGTCCACGCGGTCGGCCTCGATCTTCGCCATGTCGAGCAGGTCGTCGATGAGTTGCGCCAACACGGTGCCCGACGACGCGATGGCGTCCACGTATTCCGCCACCGCCGGTGAGAGCACCTCCTCCTGCAGCAGTTGCGTGAACCCGAGGATCCCGTTCAGCG
>CAIRBD010000774.1 GCA_903876745.1 uncultured Gemmatimonadota bacterium | reverse complement strand
CGCAGTGCGCCGCCCTCGCCGCCGACGCTCCCGCGCGCATCGCGGCGGCTGACACGCTCGATGCGTGGACGGACGCGCGCAACGAGCTCGTCGGGCGCGCCGCCGGCCGGCTCACGGCCATCATGTCGACGCTCGGCACGCTGCCTCCCGAGGCGCGCCGCGAGGCGGGACAGCTCGCCAATGCGGTGAAGGTCGAGATCGAGGCGCTTCTCGACGCACGGCAGGCGGCGCTCGCCGCGGCCGCGCCCGCGGCGCCCGTGCTCGACCGCTCGATGCCTTCGCGCGCGGCGTGGCGCGGCGCGCGGCACCCGGTGACGCTCGTCATCGACGAGATCTGCGAGATCTTCCGCGAACTCGGCTTCACGATCGCGCTCGGCCCCGAGGCCGAACACGAGTGGTACAACTTCGGCGCGCTGAACTTCCCGGACAACCATCCGGCGATGGACATGCACGACACGCTGTATATCGGTGAGGGGGCGCTGCTGCGCACGCACACCTCGCCCGTGCAGGTGCGCACGATGCAGGCGTATCCGCCGCCCATCCGCGTGCTCGCGCCGGGCAACGTGTATCGCCGCGATTTCTTCGACGCCACGCACGCCCCCGCGTTCGCACAGCTCGAAGGGCTCGCCATCGACGAGGGGATCGGCTTCGTCGATCTCAAGGCCACGCTGAACGAGTTCGCGCGCCGCTTCTACGGCGGCACGCGCCGCACGCGCTTCGGACCCAGCTACTTCCCGTTCACGGAGCCGTCGGCGCAGATGGACGTGGAGATCGACCTCGGCGACGGGCGGGGCACGCGCTGGGTGGAGATCCTCGGCTGCGGGATGGTGCATCCCGCCGTGCTCGAGAGCGCCGGCATCGACAGCGCGCGCTACACGGGCTGGGCCTTCGGCATGGGGCCGGCACGCATCGCCATGAGCCGCCACGGGCTTCCCGACATCCGCCTGCTGTACGATTCCGACGTCCGCTTCCTCGAACAGTTCGCCGAATGAACGCCTCTTTCGATTGGCTCTCCGCTTTCGTCGCGCACGGTCGCACCCCGGAACAGCTCGGGGAGCTGATCGGGCGGCACGTGGCCACGCTCGACGGTCTCGAGCGGCTGCGCGCCGACCTCGCGCCGTTCGTCGTCGCGCGCGTGGTGGAGAGCGAGAAGATCCCCGAGACCAAGCTCTCGTTCAACAAGGTGGACGACGGATCGGGCACGCTGCTCGAGGTCGTCTGCGGCGCGCCGAACGTGGCCGTGGGCACGATCTATCCGTTCGCCCGCACCGGCACGATGATGCCCGCCGGCCTCACCATCGAGAAGCGCAAGATCCGCGGCTTCACGTCCAACGGGATGCTCTGCTCGGCGCGTGAACTCGGACTCGGCACGGAGCACGACGGCATCCTCGCCCTCGACACCGACGCCGCGCCGGGCACGCCGTTGCTCAGCGTGCTCCCCATCGGCGACGTGCGCCTCGAGATCGACGTGTTGGCGAACCGTCCCGACCTGCTCTCGCATCGCGGCATGGCGCGCGAAGTGGCCGCGCTCACCGGCGCCGCCCTGCGCACCCCCGACGAACTCGGGGCGGCGCTCGCGGGCGTTCCCACCGTGCACGCGGCCGAGCACGCCACGAGCGGTGCCGTGCAGGTGCGTGTGGACGATCACGCGGGATGCCCGGCGTATATGGCCGTCGCGATCCGCGGCGTGACGGTGGGGCCGAGTCCGGAATGGCTCGCGCGCCGGGTGGAGTCGGTGGGTGCACGGTCCATCAACAACGTCGTGGACGCGACGAACTATCTGTTGCACGGCTATGGGCAGCCGATGCACGCGTTCGACCTCGCGCAGCTCTCGCAGCAGACGATCATCGTGCGCACGGCCGCGCCGGGCGAGTCGATCGTCACGCTCGACGGCGTCACGCGCACGCTCGCTCCCACGATGACGGTGATCGCCGACGCCTCGCGCGCCGTCGCGGTGGCCGGCGTGATGGGCGGGCAGACCAGTGAGGTGACCGCCGCGACCACGGATGTGCTGCTCGAGGTGGCATACTTCGATCCACGCAGCGTGCGCGCTACACGGAAGGCGCTCGGCCTCAATACCGACGCGAGCTATCGCTACGAACGCGGCACGGATCCGTGCGCGCTCGAGGAGACGCTGCGCGTGGCCGCGGCACTCATCGTTGGCGTGGCCGGCGGTGCAGTGGATGGCGCTCCGGTGTATGTGGGGCGGCCGGCCGCGGCATTCGCCGCCGCAGAGGTACCGCTTTCACGCGCGCGTCTGCGCGCGGTGCTTGGCGCGGAGGTCGCGCCGGCCGATGTGGAACGGTTGCTCAGCGGGATCGGCTTCACGGTGCGCGCCACGGATGACGGGTGGATCACCAGCGCGCCGTCGTGGCGTGTGGACGTGTCGCGCGACGTGGATCTCATCGAGGACATCGCGCGGCTCATCGGCTACGACACGCTCCCCGACACGCTGCGGCCGCAGCGCCCGGGCACGGTGCCGGACCATCCGTTGCACACGGCGGCGCAGCGCGTGCGCACGGCGCTCGTGAGCGCGGGGATGCTCGAAGCGCGTCCGCTCCCGTTCGTGAAGGGGGACGACGCCACGCACGTGCGTGTGGCCAATCCGCTCGCCGACGACGAACCGCACCTGCGCTCGTCGGTGCTCGAGACGCTCGCGCGCCGCGCCGAGTACAACCTCACGCGCAAGCAGCGCAGCGTGCGGCTGTTCGAGATCGGGAGCACATTCGCGAAGACGGCCAACGTGCTCCCGAAGGAAGAAGTGCGCCTCGGCGTGCTGGTGCTGGGGGCGCGCCGTCCGGTGCATTTCACCGAGCCTTCGCCACCCGACGTGGACGCGTGGGATGCGAAGGCCCTCGCCGAGTTGGCCGTGGCCGCGGCGTTCCCAGGCGCGCTCGTGAAGCTGGACGAGCCGGCGACGGAGACGGGCGACACGTCGCCCGTGCTCTGGCGCATCCTCGTGCAGGGCACGCCGCGTGGCGTGGTGCGGGCGATGGCGCTCGACGCACCGGTGTGGGCCGCGCCGGCATTCGGCGTGGAGCTGACACTCGGGGTGATGCCCTCCGCGTTCGTCGCCGAGAAGGGCGCGCACGCGCACGCGGCGGAGCGCGCGCCGGCCAAGCGGCACTTCGTGCAGTACGCCACGCTGCCGGTGATGGAAGCGTCGCAGTTCGACCTCGCGCTGCTCGTGGGCAACGAGTTGCCGGCCGGTGACGTGGAGCGGGTGTTGCGCAAGAATGCCGGCGACCTGCTCGAGAGCCTCGTGTTGTTCGACGAATTCCGTGGCGCCGGGGTGCCCGACGGCAAACGCTCGCTGGCGTGGCGGTTGACCTTCCGTCACCCGGAGCGCACTCTACGGGACAAGGAGATCGACGGTCGTCGATCCATGCTCCTCAAGGCGTTGGAGAAGGAACTCGGTGTCGTTCCCCGTTCGACCTGACGCGCAGGCGTTCCGCGAACTCGAGACCCTCGTCCGGCATCTGGGCGAGGAGCTCGCGACGTTCCGCAAGCGCGCGCACGCGGCGGAAGCGCGGCTCAAGGCCATCGCCACCAAAGGCGGCGGCGGCGACGAGGCGGCGGAGGAACGGGTGTCCCAGCTCGAGTCCGAGAACGCGCGCCTGCGGGCCCGGCTCGAGAACGCCGCCGAACGGACGCGGAAGATGCTCGATCGCGTGCGCTTCCTTCGCCAGCAGCACGCCGGAGAGCCGAAATGAGCGCGCCCAAACACAGCACCCGCATCAGCATCTACGGCGAAGACTACACCATCAAGAGCGACGCCCTGCCGGAGCACACGCAGGCGGTGGCGGCGTACGTGGACAAGGCCATCCGGTCGGTGATGTCGAGCGGCGCCGTCGTCGATTCGCACCGGGCCGCGATCCTGGCGGCGTTGAGCATCACCGACGAGCTCTTCAAAGAGCGGTCGGGGAACGACGAGATGGCGCGCGAGATGCAGACGCTCTCGGGCGAACTGCGTCGCTGGCTCCCGCCGGCGAAGCGCGGCGCCTGATCGGCGCCACGGGCGTCAGGCGCCGACCGCCTGACGCACGGCGCGCGCGAGCACGGTCCGCGCGAACGGCTTCTGCACGAACCCGACGGCCGCCGCGCCGCTGAGCGGCACGCCCAGTTCCGACTCGGAGTAGCCGCTCGTCACGATCACCGGCAGCTGACTGTCGCGCCGCCGCAGCTCGGCGAGCGTCTCGGCGCCGCCCATGCGCGGCATCGTGAGGTCG
>CAIRBD010000773.1 GCA_903876745.1 uncultured Gemmatimonadota bacterium | reverse complement strand
TAGCGGAACATCATCTCGCCGGAGAGGATGACGCTGCCGGGGTTGACCTTGTCGAGGTCGGCGTACTTGGGCGCCGTGCCGTGCGTGGCCTCGAACACGGCGGCCTCGTCGCCCACGTTGCCGCCCGGCGCGATGCCGAGCCCGCCCACCTGTGCGGCGGCCGCATCGGAGACGTAATCGCCGTTGAGGTTCGGCGTGGCGATCACTTCGTAATCGTCCGGGCGCAGCAGGAGCTGCTGGAACATCGAATCGGCGATGCGGTCCTTGATGATGACCGCGTCGGCGCGCGCCTGTCCGCCGGCGGCAGTCACGTCGGCCTCGGTCACCGTGGAAGCGCCGAAGTGCTCGCGCGCCTCGTCATAGCACCAATCCTTGAAGCCGCCCTCGGTGAACTTCATGATGTTGCCCTTGTGCATGATCGTCACCGACTTGCGGCCGCGCTTGATGGCGTACTTGATGGCCATCGCCATGAGGCGCTTCGAACCGAACGGCGACATCGGCTTGATGCCGATGGCCGACCCCTCGCGGACGTTCTTGTTGAACTCGGTCTTGAGGAAGAGGCGCAGCTTCTCGGCTTCGGGCGTACCGGCTTTGAACTCGATGCCGGAGTAGACGTCTTCCACGTTCTCGCGGAAGATCACGATGTTCAGCTTCTCGGGGTGCTTCATCGGCGCGCCGACGCCCTGGAAGTAGCGCACGGGGCGGATGCAGGCGTACAGGTCGAGTTCCTGACGGAGCGCGACGTTCAGCGAGCGGATGCCGCCGCCGACCGGCGTGGTGAGCGGGCCCTTGATGGCGATCTTGAATTCGCGCACCGCTTCGAGCGTCTCGGCGGGCATCCACTCGCCCGTCGCCTTGAACGCCTTCTCGCCGGCGAGGATCTCCATCCAGTGCACTTTCTTCTTGCCGCTGTAAGCGAGCGCGACGGCCGCGTCGAACACGCGCACGGATGCAGCCCAGATGTCGGCGCCGGTGCCGTCCCCTTCGATGAACGGGATGACGGGCTGGTCGGGCACGTGGAAGTTGCCGCCGGACACTTCGATGCGCTCACCGTTCTCGGGAACGCGCGCGTACTTGTATTCAGTCACTTGAGCCTAGCCTTTGGTGTCGGGTGAATCCACGAAAGTTAGGAAGTGACTCGGGGGGGAGCAAGGAAACCACGCCACGATGTGGTGTTCCGCGTGTCCGCTGGACGCGGCCGAATCACGCCACGTGGTTGGGGACCGTGCGCCCTGCGAAGAATGCCTCGAGGTTGGCCACGGCGAGTAACCCCATCGCCGTGCGCGACTCGATCGTTGCGCTCCCGATGTGCGGCAGCAGCACCGCGTTGGGCAGTGCGAGCAGCGCGGGCGGGATGGCCGGTTCCCGCTCGAACACGTCGAGCCCAGCGGCGGCCACGCGGCCGGAACGGAGCGCGCTGATGAGCGCGGTCTCGTCGATGACGTCGCCGCGCGCCGTGTTCACGAGGATCGTGCCGGGGCGGATCGACTCGATCCGTTCGGCCGTGAGGAGTGGGCGGGTCCCCGGCGTGGAGGGCACATGCAGCGAGATGAAGTCGCAACGCCCGAGGAGCGAGGTCAGGTCCGTCTCCAACGCGACGCCGGCATCGCGTGCCGCCTCCGGAGACAGGGAACGGCTCCACGCCACGACGTGCATGCCGAACCCCAGTCGGGCGCGATCGGCGACGGCGCGTCCGATCCGGCCGAATCCCACGATGCCGAGGATCTTGCCGCTCACTCGAACTCCGAGGTTGTGCGTCGGACGCCACCCGGTCCACTGACCGCCGCGCAGTTCCCGGGCGCCTTCCGACGCGCGGCGCGCCGCGGCGAGCAGGAGCAGTATCGTCGCGTCCGCGGTGTCTTCCGTGAGCACGCCCGGCGTGTTGGTGACGGTGATGCCGAGTGCCGCGGCGGCGCGCACGTCGATGTTGTCGTAGCCCACACCGAATTGCGCGATCATGCGGGCGCGGCGCGGCACCCGGTGGAGCACCGCCGAGGTCAGCGGATCGCCGAGCGTCGAGACCACGGCGTCGGACTCGGCGAGTGCGCGGGCGAGCCCCTCGGTGCCCAGCGGTCGATCGTCCGCACTCAGCCGGGCGTCGAACTGCGCCTTGAGCTGCTGTTCCACGGCGGCGGGGAGGCGCCGCGTCACGGTCACGATCGGTCGGGTCATCGTGCGCGAAGTATATTGCGTGGATGACCGACGCGATCCTTGTTCTTGTTCAACCCGAGATGGGCACGCGCATCGCGCGGGCCCTTCGCCTGCACTGTCCGCAGTGCGGCGGCCCGGGGATCCTCGAATCGTGGTTCAAGATGCGCGCGGCGTGCCCCTCGTGCGGCCTGCTGCTCGACCGCGGCATGCGCGATTTCTTCATCGGCGCGTACCTGATCAACCTGATCGTGGCCGAGGTGCTGTTCGCGGTGCTCGTCGGGTCGGTCGTGTGGGCCACGTGGCCGGCCACGTCGTGGGACGCGCTGCAGTACATCGCGATCGCGGCGATCATCGTGGCGCCGCTGACGACGTATCCGTTCACGAAGACGACGTGGCTGGCGTTCGACCTGGCGTTCTCGCCGCCGTCCGAGAAGGACTGGTCGCGAACGTAGCCTCCGTGGGCCGGCCTTGGACGCGGCGACGCACCCCCGCCGTGGCGCGAGAGCGCCGGTCCGGTCAGAGACGCGACTTCAGCGTGCTCAGGCGGTCCACCGCGGCTTCGAGCGTCTCCAGCTTCTTGCAGAACGCGAACCGCACGTAGCGTTTGCCTTCGGGCGCTCCCGGCCGGTAGAAGCTCGACCCCGGCACGGTCGCCACGCCGATTTCGCGCGTCATCCACTTGGCGAACGTGACGTCGTCGTCCTGGCTCAGCCCGCTGAAATCCGCGAAGAAGTAATACGCGCCGTCGGGGATCGAGAACGTGAATCCCGCATCGCGGAGCGGCCCGGCGAGGAACTCGCGGCGCGCGCGATAGTCGTCGGAGAGCTTCTGGTAGTACGAATCCGGGAACGCATAGCCGACGGCCGCCGCCTGCTGGAGCGGCGCCGGCGCGCCGACCGTGAGGAAGTCGTGCACCTTGCGGATGGCCCCGCTGCGCTCGGGACTGGCGATGGCGTAGCCGAGCCGCCAGCCCGTGATGCTGAACGTCTTGGAGAGACTCGATGTGGTGATCGTGCGCTCGCGCATCCCCGGGAGCGTGGCGATGGGGATGTGCTCGCCCTCGAACACGATGTACTCGTACGGATCATCGGTGAAGACCATCAGGTCGTGCTCGATGCACACCGCCGCGATCGCTTCGAGCTCCGCGCGGGTGAAGACGTGCCCCGTGGGGTTGTGCGGCGAGTTCAGGATGATGGCGCGCGTGCGTGGCGACACGGCCGCCTTGAGCGCGTCCACGTCGAGCGTCCAGTCAGGCACGGTGAGCGGCACGAACACCGGTTTGGCATCGCTGAGGATCGCGTCGGGCCCGTAGTTCTCGTAGAACGGCTCGAAGATCAGCACTTCGTCGCCCGGATCGATGAGCGCAAGGAACACCGACGCCATCGCTTCCGTGCCACCGCACGCGACGGTGATCTCGGCCTCTGGGTCGACGTCCATGCCGTAGCGCCTCGCGTACTTTCCGGCGATCGCGTCACGCAGGGGTTTGGCGCCCCATGTGGTGGCGTACTGATTGAAGTCGCGGCGGATGGCGTCGCATGCCGCGTCTTTCATCACCTCGGGCATCGGAAAATCCGGGAAGCCCTGCGAGAGGTTGATGGCGCCGTATTGGTTGGCGACGCGGGTCATCTCGCGGATGACCGATTCGGTGAACGTGTGGGTGCGGCGGGCGTTGGGCATGACGGAACCTATCGGCGGCGCGCCGTGATGAGCACGGCGATGTCGTCGGGGCGCGGGTTGATGAAATCGAGCCGGATGCGGCCGTCGGGCAGTTCGCTCACCGTGGCCGGGATGGAACTGTTGGCGAGTCGCCATCCAGGCGGCAGCACGACGGCGTTCGCCGGCCGGCCGAAGCTGCGGTCCCAGACCAGTTGGTCACCCGACACTTTGTAGCGGGCGGTATCGGTGTACGTCTCGAACATCCGCAGGCGCGTGGAGCCACCCGCGGGCACGGGCGGGAAGCGGAAGACGACCGCTTCCAGCGTGCCGGCGGCGACACGGATCCCGGCGTCCGCGATCGCCGGTCCCTTGAGCACTTCCCACGGGATGTTCTCTCCCGTGTCGAGATTGCGGGCGGAGGGGCGTGCCACCGTGCTGCCCGCACGGACCTCGTTCACATAGGTCGTCGTGCCGGGACGCGACTCGGTGTAATCGTGATACAGATCGAAGGCGTTCGTCTCGGGCTGCTGCAGGTAGTAGACGATGGAGCGATTCTGGTGCGCGCGTTCGTCGAGTCGGGCCGCGTTCGATCCGGCGGCTGTCGCGCCCACCGCGCCCGGGCGGGCCCGCAGCGTGACCGGTGCCTCCGCCGGGGTGGCGTTCCAGAAGCTGACCGAGAGCCGGCCGTCCGCTTCCGTCAGCACCTGCGACGGGTAGTTCGACGACACGAGCTCATATCCTGGCGGTAGCACGATGGCGTTGCGCTTGATCCCCAGTGACCGGCTGAAGACGATGTCCGAGCCATCCGCGAAGTAGCTCTTCGCGTCCTCGTAGGTCTTCACGATGAGCACACGGCCACCGCCGCCGTCAGCGGGCACGGGCCGCGCGAGTGCCACGCGGATGTACGTCTGCGTGGAATCCCCGCCGCGTACGCCGCCGGCGCGCGCCTCTGCCTGCCCGACGACGGAGAACGGGAGCGGCTTCCCTGTCGCACGGTCGACGACCGATTCGTCGGTCGCGATGCTCCCCTTGCGGATGGGATTGAAGTACGCGGTGGCGCCAGCGGTCGACGCGGTCACTTCGTAGATGATGCGGAACTTGCCGGATCCGGGCGCCAGCAGTTCGTAGCGCGTATACGCGTCCGATTCCTTCTGGGCGGGGACCTGCGCGGCCGCAGGGACGGCGGTGACGAGCAACAGGGCAACGAGTCGGCGCATGGGATTCGGGTTGGGGTGCACGCGCACAATGATACGTCGGATGTTCCCTGCTTGCCCCTCGCCGTCCACCACGCCAGACTGCAGGTTCTGTGCGCAGGTTGTGGTATCACCTCTCTAATGAGACGCGACGCATGAAGGATCGCCAGTCGGAGTCGATGGCGTACGAACGGCTGACGCAGCCGCTGCTGCGGGAGAACGGGGTACTGCGCCCGGCGACGTGGGATGAGGCGCTGGACGCCGCGGCATCCGGTTTCCGCCGCACGCTCGACGCGCACGGGCCGGATGCCATCGGCACGTTCTCGTGCTCGAAGTCCACCAACGAGGTGAACTTCCTCGCGCAGAAGCTCGTGCGCGTGGCGTTCGGCACCAACAACATCGACAGTTGTAACCGAACGTGACACGCGCCTAGCGTCGTCGGTCTGGCGACGGTGTTCGGAGCGGGCGGCGGCACCAACTCCTATCAGGAGGTGGAGGACGCCGACGTCGTGTTCCTGTGGGGGTCGAACGCGCGGGCCGCGCATCCCATCTGGTTCCACCACCTGCTCAAGGGGGTCCGGCAGCACGGGACGCGCCTCTACGTGATGGATCCGCGACGCACCGAGAGTGCGCAGTGGGCCGACGTCTGGTGCGGGCTGCGTGTGGGGAGCGACATCGCGCTCGCCAACGCGATGGCGCGCGAGATCATCCACGCCGGCCTGCACCACCAGGCGTTCATCGCCAACGCGTGCGAGGGGTTCGACGCGTTCGCCGCGTCGGTGGAGCCCTACACCCTCGAGTGGGCGGAACCCATCACGGGGATCCCGGCCGATGTCATCCGCGAGGCGGCGCACGCGTTCGCGACGGCGCCCCGCGCGATGATCTGCTGGACGCTGGGGATCACCGAGCACCACAACGCCGTCGACAACGTGCTGGCGCTGATCAATCTGTGCCTGCTCACGGGGCAGATCGGCCGGTGGGGCGCCGGGTGCAATCCCCTGCGCGGACAGAACAACGTGCAGGGAGGCGGCGACATGGGCGCCATCCCCAACAAGCTGCCGGGTTTTCAGGACATCGAGCAGGATGCCGATGCGCGGGCGCGCTTCGAGGCGGCGTGGGGCGTGCCGATCCGCCCGACCTACGGCAAGAACCTCACGCAGATGTTCCAGGCGATGGGCACGGGCGAGATCAAGGCGCTGTTCTGCATCGGCGAGAACCCGGCGCAGTCCGACGCCGACGCGCACCACATCGAACAGATGATCCGCGGCCTCGACCACGTCGTCGTGCAGGAGATCTTCCTCACGAAGACGGCGCAGATGGCGCACGTGGTCCTTCCCGCCGCCGCGAGCTGGTGCGAGAGTGACGGGACGGTCACGAACAGCGAGCGCCGCGTGCAGCGCTGCCGGAAGGCCGTGGAACCGCCGGAAGGCGCGCGCGACGAGTTGTGGATCCTCTCCGAGATCGCGAAGCGGATGGGGCTGGATCTGGGACATCCGACCCCCGAGGCGCTGTGGAATGAATTCCGCGCGCTGGCACCGCAGTTCGCCGGCGGATTGAGCTATGAGCGGCTCGAGGCGCTCGACGGCATCCAGTGGCCCTGCCCCGACGAATCGCACCCGGGATCGACATACCTGCACGGCCGCCTCTGGGAGCAACCGCGGCAGGGGCGCGCCGCGCCGTTCTCCATCGTGATGCACGAGGTGCCGTTCGAGCAGCGTGACGCGAACTATCCGCTCCTGCTTACCACCGGACGGCGCCTCGACTCGTACAACACCGGCGTGCAGACGAGCGGATACGCGTCGCCGCTTCGCACGGGCGAGACCGTCGACATCTCCCCTGAGGACGCCGCGCGGTTCGGGATCGTCGATGGGGAGGTCGTGCGCATCTCGTCGCGCCGCGGCAGTGTCCTCGCGCCGGCACGCATCGATCCGTCGCTGCGCGAGAAGCTCGTGTTCATGACGCTGCACTTTCCCGACGATGTGGCGACGAACGTGCTCACGATCGACAAGGCCGATCCCAAATCGGGGACGGCGGAGTTCAAGGCGTGCGCGGTGCGCATCGAGAAGGTGCCGGCCCGTGTGCCGGCGGGAGTTCGGTAGGATGGACATCAAACTGTCGCAGGCCGCAGCCGCGCCGGATGAGCGCGCGGCCGTCGACGCGCTCCTTGGACCGCCCGACAGCCCGTGGGTCGGTGGCGCCCGCGGTGCCGCGCGTGATGCCCACACGGCCGTCGGGGGACGCGTGATGCGGGAGCGCCGGCATCTGCTCGTGCCGGCGTTGCAGACGTTGCAAGCGCGCATCGGGTGGATCAGCGAGGGCGGACTCATCTACGTGTGTGAACGCCTGCAGGTGCCGCCGGCAGAAGCCTGGGGTGTCGCGACGTTCTACGCCCTGCTTGCCACGTCGCCGCGGCCGCGCCGCGTGGTGCATGTGTGCGACGATGTGGGCTGCCGCTCGCGCGGCGCCAAGGCCGTGCTCGCCGCGCTCGAGGCCACCGGTGCGGCGATCGCACACGAGCCAGCGGCCGATCATATGCATCTCGACGCGGAACGCCCGGGCTGGATGCATTCGCCTTGCCTCGGGCTGTGCGACCAGGCGCCCGCGGCGCTGGTCACCGATGCCGGGAGTCCCTGCGACGAGCGGTTGCTCGGTCACGTGACCCCCGAGCGTGCACGCGCGCTGCTCGACGGCGCCGCACCCGGGGCCGATGCCACGAGCGTGACCGTGCTTCCGCAGCAGGGCGATGCGTCACTCGTGTTGCTCGCCCGCGCGGGGGTGGTCGATCCCACCTCGCTCGAGTCGTACCGTGCGCACGGCGGATACGTCGAGTTGCCGAAGGCGATCGACCGCGGTGCCGAAGCGGTCATCCGCGAAGTCACCGCGTCGAAACTGGTCGGGCGCGGCGGCGCGGCGTTTCCCACCGGACGCAAATGGGACGCGGTGCGCACGCAGACGGCGACGCCGCACTACCTCATCTGCAACGCCGACGAGAGTGAACCGGGCACGTTCAAGGATCGCGTGCTCCTCACAGCCGATCCGTTCGCGATCGTCGAGTCGATGACCATCGCCGCTTTCGCGACCGGTTGCGAGAAGGGATTCATCTATCTCCGCGCTGAGTATCCGCTCGCCGCCCAACGCATGCGGCACGCGATCGATCAGGCGCGCGCCGCGCAGTTGCTCGGCGACGATATCCTCGGCCGTGGCGTGCGGTTCGACATCGAGATCCGCCGGGGCGCCGGCGCGTACATCTGTGGTGAGGAGACGGCGCTCTTCGAGAGCATCGAGGGAAAGCGCGGAGAACCGCGTAGCAAGCCGCCCTTCCCCGTGCATTCCGGACTGTTCGGCAAACCGACCGTCGTCAACAACGTCGAGACGTTGGCGAACGTGCTCCCCATCCTCCGGATGGGCGGCGAGGCGTATGCCAAGACGGGCACGTCGCAGTCGACGGGTACGCGCCTCTTCTGCCTGAGCGGGGCCGTCGCACGGCCCGGCGTGTACGAGCTGCCGTTCGGCGCGTCGCTGCGCGCGTTGCTCGAGCAGGCGGGCGCCTCGCCGCGGCTGCGCGCGGTATTGCTTGGCGGTGCCGCCGGCGTCTTCCTGCGCGCCGACGAGATCGACCTGCCGCTGTCACTCGAGGGTGCGCGGTCCGCCGACGCCACGCTCGGGTCGGGCGTCGTGATGGCGTTCGACGACGACGAGGACCTCGTGGACATCGTGCTGCGCCTCGCGGCCTTCTTCCGCGACGAATCGTGCGGGCAGTGCGTGCCGTGCCGCGTCGGCACGGTGCGGCAGGAGGAAGCGCTGCACCGCCTCGCCCGAGGACGCACGCTCGCCGGTGCACCCGGCGAGATCGCATTGCTCGAGGAGATCGGCGTGGCGATGCGCGACGCGTCCATCTGCGGCCTCGGTCAGACGGCCTACGCCGCGGTGGAATCGGCGGTGAAACGGCTGGGACTCTTCACTGGAGCCGGCGCATGACGGCGACGCTCGTGCATCTCGGACGGCCCGACCGGACGATCAAGGCCCGGATTACCTGCACCATCGACGGCCACGCCGTGACCGTCGACGAGGGAACGACGATCCTCGCCGCCTGTCGCACCCTGGGGATCGAGATTCCCACGCTCTGCTTCCTCGAGACCCTGCGGCCGGTGAACGTCTGCCGGCTCTGCGTGGTGGAGGTGGAAGGGGCCCGCGTGCTCGCGCCGAGTTGTTCGCGCGCGACGGAAGCGGGGATGGTCGTGCACACGAAGTCCGAGCGCGTGCGGCACGCGCGCCGCCTCGTGCTCGAGTTCCTGGCGTCGAGCGTTGATCTCTCGACGACGCCGGGGATGGCGGATCTGCTCGCCGAATACGCGTGCACCCCCGCGCGGTTCGGACCGCCGGCGCCGCAGGCGCTCGCGGGTGAGCGCGACGCGGCAGTGGCCGGTCATCATGCCGCGACCGAGATCGGATTCGCTGCGACCGTCGCACAGCCCGTGAAGACCGACAACGACCTCTACGTGCGCGACTACGCGAAATGCGTGCTCTGCTACAAGTGCGTGGAGGCCTGCGGCGTCGATCATCAGAACACGTTCGCGATTGCCGTGGCGGGACGCGGCTTCAACGCGCGGATCTCGACGGAGCTGGCGGTGCCGCTCACCGACTCCGCGTGCGTGTATTGCGGGAACTGCATCGCGGTGTGCCCCACGGGCGCGCTGATGCCGCGCGCGGAGTTCGACATGCGCGCGGCCGGCACGTGGGACGAGACCGTGCAGACGACCACCGATACCATCTGCCCGTATTGCGGCGTGGGGTGCACGCTCTCGCTGCACGTGCAGGGCAACACCATCGTGAAGGCCACCTCCCCGCTCGAGAACGGCATCACGCTGGGCAATCTGTGCATCAAGGGACGGTTCGGATGGCAGTTCGTGCAAGGACCGCGTCCTGTGGACGCCGCGCCGCCCGCTGGTGACTGAACCGCCGCGTTTGGGCGCCGACCCCGGACTCGGACACGGCGCCCCGCAGGGGGCGCGCGCGTTCGTGCGACTGCACGGCGGTGACGCTCACCCCGCCGAGGCGATGGTCGCCGAGGAAGTGCCCGCCGCGTTCGTGTATTCGGGCCAACCCCACGCGGTGATGATGTGCACGCCCGCGGACCTCGAGGACCTCGCCGTCGGCTTCACGCTCAGCGAGGGGATCGTCGCGCGTGCCGCCGACATCGCCGATGTGGCCGTCGTGCGCCACAGCCGCGGTGTGGAGCTGCGCATTGACGTGCCCCCGGAGGCGCGCGACCGCCTCGCGGCGCGCACGCGTGCCATCAGCGGACGCAC
>CAIRBD010000772.1 GCA_903876745.1 uncultured Gemmatimonadota bacterium | reverse complement strand
TGCCGCAGACGCGCGAGCACCTCGCCATCCTCACGCTGCTCGGCATCGGTGGCGGGGTCGTCGCGCTCACGAAGAGCGATCTCGTCGAGCCGGATTGGCTCGCGCTCGTCACCTCCGAGGTGCGCGAACTACTCAATGGATCGCCGCTCGCCGACGCGCCCATCGTGGCGTGCTCTGCGATCACCGGCGCGGGGCTCGACGAGCTGCGCGCTGCGCTCGCCGCCGCCGCGCGCTCCGCTCCCACTCGGGCATCCGATGACCTGCCGCGCCTGCCCATCGATCGCGCGTTCTCTGTGCGCGGGGCAGGCACCGTGGTCACCGGCACGCTCTGGAGCGGGTCGTTCGCGCAGGACGATGCGGTGCGTCTCTATCCCGGTGGCGGCGCCTCCCGCATCCGTTCCGTCGAATCGCACGGCGCCGCAGTTGCGCACGCGCTCCCCGGCAGCCGTGCCGCCATCGCACTCGCGGGACTCGACCGCGCCGACGCGGCGCGCGGCGGTGTGCTCGTACGCGAGGGTGATCCCTGGCGCGAGGCGACCGTGCTCCGCGCCGACGTCGCCTTGCTCGACGGTGCGCCGTCGCTCGGCCCGCGTACCCGCGTACGATTTCACCTTGGCACCGCCGACGTCGGCGCGCGGCTGCTCGTGGCTGGCGGCCGTATCGAGCCGGGCGCCATCACTCCCGCGCGTCTCGTGCTCGACGCGCCGGTCGTCGCGAGGGCAGGGGACCGCTTCGTGCTCCGCGGTGCCTCGCCCGCGCTCACCATCGGCGGCGGCACCATCACCGATCCGCATCCTCCCGGCCCGCGCGCCCGTCCGTTCGAAACGCCTGTTGCCTCGCTCGCGCAACGCACCACGTGGATCGTGCGCGAATGCGCGGGCGCAGGACTCGCCGTCGCCGACGTGCCCGTGCGCCTTGGCGTTCTCCCCGCCGCCGCCGACGCGCTCGCCAACCGCAAGCACGGCGTGCTGCGGATCGGCGATCGTCTGTATGACGACGCCCTTCGCGATCGCTCGCGCACGAAGCTCGCCGCCGAGGTGTCGTCGTTCCATGCACGCGAGCCGCTCGCGCCGGGCCTCACGCTCGACCGCGCGCGTGCTGCACTGGGCACCAGCGACGCGCTGTTCGACGACGTGTTGCAGGAGCTCGTCGCGAAAGGCAAACTCACGGTCCGCGGCCCCATCGTGGCGCGCGCCGGGTTCACGCCGGCGTCGAGTGAGTGCGATGCGCAGCGCCTCGACGAGCTCGTCGCGGCGCTCGAGTCGGGTGGAGAGGAACCGCCCTCGGTCGCCGAGCTCACCGGCCGTTTTGGCGCCGAGACGCCCGCGTTGCTTCGGTTGCTGGCGAAGCAGCAGCGGGTCGTGGCGGTCGCCTCGGACCGGTACTACGCCCCGGCCGCGGTCTCAGGCATGGTAGACCGGGTGTTGAACGCCTTCCCCCAAGGCACCGAGGCAACAGCGTCGCAAGTGCGTGAGGTGCTTGGACTTAGCCGAAAGTTCGTGATACCGTTTCTTGAGTACTGCGATCGGGTTTTGTTGAGCGACCGGCGTGGCGATACCCGGGTCTTCCGGCCCCGTGCCGATG
>CAIRBD010000771.1 GCA_903876745.1 uncultured Gemmatimonadota bacterium | reverse complement strand
GGACGTGCCGGTCACCATCGACCACCGGGACATCCTCAGCGAGATCGTGCAGAAGCGACTCGTCAACCCGAACACCGGGCTGATCTTCCCCGGCTACACGCCGACGATCTACGGCATTTCCAAATAGGACTCAGTGCACGACCACGGTGCCGATCATGCCCGTGTGAACCGAACACTGATAGTTGAACGTCCCTTTCGTGGCGAAGGTGCGTGAGACGTTGGCGCTCGAACTGATGGGAATGGCGGCCGGCGCGCCCGCCGTCGCGTCGAACAGCACGTTGTGCGCCACCGATCCGAACTGCCACTGCACCGTGCCGTTCACGGCGATGTCCACCTGGAACGGCGCGAAGGCGTTGCCCGGCGTCGTGACGGTGGCCGCGGACGGAAACGCGCCGGCCGTCACGGTCAGGGTCACCGTGTTGGAGACGCTTCCCGACGAGGCCGTGAGCACCGTCTGGCCTGCGGCGACCGCGGTGACGAGGCCGCTCGCATTCACCGACGCCACGCTCGGTGCGCTCGAGGCATAGCTCACCGTCGCCGTCATCGTTCCCCCGCTCTGGTCCTTGGGCGTCGCCGTCAGCTGTGCCGTGCTGCCGACGGTCAACGAACTCGCGCTGATCGAGAGCGCGATGCTCGTCAGCGCGGGTGTCGGAGTCGGAGTGGTGGGACCCGCGTTCGACCCACCGCCGCACGCAGCGGTGACGAGCGCGACAGCGAACACGAGCGCGCGCAACCGAGCGCGCCGGACGAGCGATGGTGATGCAGGATGCATGTCGGTTCTTCCGGGGGACGAACGGCGCCGCGAGGGAACCGCGATCGACTCCATCTCAAACTCCGGCCGCGTACCGATCGTTCCATCAGCCGATCCGTGGTCACGCGATGGCGTACGATGCGTCACGACGTGGCGTGCACCGCCACCACGCCGGTCATGCCGAGGTGGATGCTGCACTGATACTGGTACGTCCCCACCGTGGCAAAGGTCCGCGTCACGTTCGCGTTCGTCGTGGTCTGGATGTTGGCCGGCGCCCCGGGGAGCGCGTCGAAGACGACCGTGTGCCCCGTCGCGTTGAACTGCCACTCCACCGTGCCGCCCACGTGGATGTCCACCTGGCTCGGCGTGAAGATGCCCGACCCCGTCTTCACGACGGCGCTCGTCGGGAACTCGTACAGCGTCACGAGCACCTGCGCGCTCGATGAGACCGTGCCGGACGACGCGATGACCGACGCTGTGCCGATGCCTTCGCCGAAGACGAGACCGCCGGGACTCACGACGAGCGTGCTCGCGTCGCTCGAGGTGTACGTCACCGGCGCGACCACGGGATTGCCCTGCGCATCGAGCGGCGCGGCCGTCGCCTGCGTGGAGTGATTCCACAGGATGTGCGATGACGCGACCGCCAGCCGGATCGACGAGACGCCGCCGCCACCGGTCGTGACTGGTGCCGCGGGCGCGCCCGTGCCGCCGCCGCACGCACCGGCGCAAGTCGCCAGCGCGAGCGCCACCGCGAGCCGAGTCGCCGGCACGCTCATTTCGGAACAGGCAACCGACGCAGCGCCTCGATCTCGG
>CAIRBD010000770.1 GCA_903876745.1 uncultured Gemmatimonadota bacterium | reverse complement strand
CGGCGCGAACGCCGTGATCGCTGGTGCGTTGGCGTTGGGTGTCGCCCGCACGACGATGGTGACGGTCGCGAGCTGCCCGTCGATCGACGCGCGCACGGTGCTCGTGCCGGCGGCCAGCGGCGTGACGAGGCCGACGGCGCTCACCGTGGCGATGAGCGGCGCGGTGGACTGCCAGAAGATGGTGGGGTTGGTGATCACCGTGCCGCCCGCGTCCTTCACCGTGGCGAGCAGTTGCACCGACCCGCCCGGGAGGAACACCGTCGCCGAGTCGCGCGAGATGGTGATCGAGCCGGCTTTGGGGTTCACGACGACGAACGACGCGTCGCCACTCACGTTGCCGGAGGTGGCACGCACGACGCCGGTGCCCGCCTGCAGCGCCGTGACGCGGCCGTTGGCGTCGACGCTCGCGATGTCGGGCGCGACGCTGCTCCACACCGGCAGCCGGTCGGTCACCCGGAATCCGCCGATGTCGTTGAGCACCGCGGTCGCCTGCGCCGAAGCGCCCACGACCAGCTGGCTCACCGGCACGGAGACGGTGACCGACTTCACCGGATTGGTCTGGACCGGATCGCCCTTCCCGGAACAGGCCGCGAAACACACGATCCACCAGAGACGCTTCACGTTACAAGAATACCCCGGAGTCGCCGGATTGCCCACCCGCCGGACGATAGTTCACGCGTAAAGTATCACGCGGATCACGACGGCCGCGAGTCCCCCGACCGTCTGGCGCCCGCGCCGCGTGCACACGACCTTACGGCCATGACCGACGACACGCGACCGCCGCTCGCCGCGCGCATCGACGCGTGGTGCGTGGGACGCACCTGGACGTGGCGCGCCGCCGTACTCACACTCTTCGTGTGGCAGGCGATGCGCGGCCTGCGCGATCCGACGCAGTTCACGCTGTTCCGCGGCATCGACTTCGGCGCGCACGAGTTCGGCCACCTCTTCTTCGCGTTCGGCGGCGAGTGGCTCATGGTCGCGGGCGGCAGTCTCATGCAGCTGCTCGTTCCCGTCGGCGCGGCGGCGGCGCTCGTCGTCACGGCCGGCGACTGGTTCGGCGTAGCGGCGTGCGGCGTGTGGCTGTCGGCGAGCTTCGCGGAGCTCGTCCCGTACATCGCCGACGCGCGGGCGCAGGAGATGGACCTCGTCAGCTTCTCGCCCGACGGCGGCGGTCACGACTGGCACTACCTGCTCGCGCACGCCGGACTGCTCAAGCAGGATCAGCTCGTGGCGCGCGGCGCGAAGTTCCTCGCCGTGGTGCTCCTCGTCGCGTCGCTGCTCTTCGCGCTGTCGCTCTTGCGGCGCATGGCCGCGTCGCCACCGGCGGAGTCCACCGCCGACGCCTGACCGTGCGCCGTCAGTTCGAGGAGCTCTGCCACTCGCCCGCGGCGAGCGTGAAGCGCGGGATGGACGCGTCGAACCGAGTGCCATCGACCCGCACGAAGCGGTATTCGCCTTCCATGTGGCCGTTCGCCGACTTCAGCACGCAGAAGCTCTGATACTCGTGCACCGCCCCGGTGACGAGCAGCGGCTGCTCGCCCACCACGCCGTCACCCGCGACTTCGGTGTCCTCACCGATGGAATCGTGGATCCGCCATTTGCGCGACAAGAGCTGCACGCTCTGG
>CAIRBD010000769.1 GCA_903876745.1 uncultured Gemmatimonadota bacterium | reverse complement strand
CGGTGAGCTCGCCGCGCTCGGCGGCACGACGTCGGCGCAGGTCCGGAAAGACCTGTCGTTCTTCGGCTCGTTCGGCAAGCGGGGACTCGGCTACTCCGTCACCGCGCTCTCGCGCAGTCTGCGCGAGATCCTCGGGCTCGAGCGGCAGTGGCGCGTGGCGATCGTCGGCGCGGGGAAGATCGGCGCGGCGCTCGCGCAGTACGGCGGCTTTCGGCAGCGCGGCTTTCACGTGGTGAGCGTCTTCGACGTGGACCCCGAGCGCATCGGCAGCGACTTCGGCGGCATCACCGTGCAGGACCAGGGCGCGCTCGAGAGCGACCTTGCCACCAACCCGGTGGAGATCGTGCTCGTGGCGGTCCCGGCGGAGGCCGCGCAGCCGGTGGTGGATCGCGTCGTGAACGCCGGCGTGCGCGCCATCCTCAACTTCGCGGCCGCGCCCGTGCACGCGCCGCCCTCGGTGGCGTTGCGGTCGGTGAACATGGCGCTGGAACTCGAATTCCTCGCCTACGCGCTGGTGAATCGCGAGAACTGATCGCGCCGTGCGCGCTCGAGGGTCAGCGCGCCCGCATCAACCGGACGAAGTCGCCGGGGGTCAGCACTTCGGGACGGTCCGACGGCGTGATCCCGGCTTCCGCGAGCAGCGACGCCGATCCCGCGGCCGACAAGTCCCACAACTCGCGCACGACGCGCGCCATCTGCTTGCGGCGCATACCGAAGGCGCCCTGCACCATCGTGCGGAACGCCTCCTCCTCCTCCGGCGCGACGAGCGGCACCGCGAGTGGCGTGATGCGGAGCACGGCGCTCTCCACCTTGGGCGGCGGCGAGAACGACCCCGCCGCCACCTTGAACAGCATCTCGGCGCGCGCGAGCGCCTGCACGTTCACCGAGAGCGCGCCGTAGGCCTCGCTGCCGGCGGGCGCCACGACGCGCTCGGCGACCTCCTTCTGCACCAGGTACACGGCGCGCCGCGCGCGCGGCCGCTTGAGCGCGTGAAAGAGGATCGGGGTCGTGATGTTGTACGGCACGTTCCCGCAGACGAGGAAGTCGTCCGTTCCCGCCGCCTCAGCGAGCGGCACGTCGAGCACGTCGCGCTCCATCACGTGCAGGCGCGTGTCGAAGTGGTGCCGCTCGCGCAGCATCGACGCCAGTTGCCGGTCGATCTCGATGGCGACGACGCGATGCGCGCGCTGCATCAACCGCTCGGTGAGCGCGCCGCGGCCCGGACCGATCTCCACCACGGTGTCGGCGTCGGTGGCTTCCACGGCATCGGCGATGCGCGCGAGGATATGCGGATCGGACAGGAAGTGCTGGCCGAGCTTCTTGCGCGGCGGGGGATACTTCGGCTTCATAGGCCCTTCAGCTCCGGAGGACGACGATCGCCTGGTCGTCGGCTGGAGCGCCGCCGCCCATGTGCCCCTCAAGGAGCGCGAACACCCCATCAACCACACGCGACGGCAGGTCGCCGCGCCGCGCGCGCACCACGTCGAGCACGCGCGCTTCACCCAGCACCTTGCCGGCATCATCGCGCGCGTCGCTGATGCCGTCCGTGAACAGCACGAGCAGATCGTCGCGCCGCGACCATCCCACCTGCGCGACCGCCGGGGCCTGCGTGCCCAGTCCGAGCGGCGCGTCGGTGGCGACGAGGCGTTCCACGGTGCCGTCCACACGCACCACGAAGGCGTGCGGATGGCCCGCGTTCGCGTAGCGCAGCGTGCCGTGCGCGGGGTCCACCACCACGTAACAGATGGAGAGGAACATCTCCGTCTCGCGCAGTTCGTCGGCGAGGCTGTTGCGCAGCGCAGCGAGCGCGTCACCCGGATCGGCGTACGCCTGCGCGTGGATCGCCATCGCGCTCATCGTGAGCGCCATGATGAGCGCGGCCTGATAGCCGTGGCTGGACACGTCGCCGATGAGCACGCCGACGCGTCCCTGCCCCAGCCGGAACAGCTGGTAGAAGTCGCCGCCCACGTGCTGCGCCGGCTCGACGCGCGCCGCGCACTCGGCGTCGGGCAGCAGCGACGACGGCGCCGGGAGCAGGCGCATCTGCAGGTCGTGCGCCATCTGCATCTCGTGAGCGAGACGCTCCTGCGCCATCGACGCTTTCACGAGCGTGTCGATCTGGATCGCGGTGCCGATCTGGCTCGCGATGGCGGCGACGAGCTTCTGGTCGCCCGCCGTGAACAGGGCGCGCGAGCGCGGCGCCGAGAGCACGACCACACCGAGGGGGACGCCGCCCTCGGGCGTGGTCCAGAGCACGGGGACGGCGAGCATCGCGCCGCGCCGTACCGCCGCCTCGCGCTTCGCGCCGGCATGCGCCTCGCCGGCGATGAGCGGGTGCCGGTCGCGGAACACCTGCGCCACGATGCTGCGCTCGTCGTCCACGCCGACGCCGGGGAGTTCCCCCTCGACGCCGAGCGTCGCGACCGGCACGAGCCCGCCGCGTTCGTCATCGTGCACGTAGATGGCGCCGAGCCCCGCCCCCACCGTCTCGCAGATCTCGTGGAGGATCGTCGCCGCGGCGTCGTCGAGCTTCACCGTACGCCCGAGGATCTCGCTGATCGAGTAGAGGAGATTGATCTCCTCCCAGCTCTCGATGAGTTGGTGCGTCGCCAGTTCGGCTTCGCGACGCAGGCGGTCGACGGCGCCGGCGTCGGCGCTCATGTGCGATGCAGGGTGAGGCGCACCACGTTGCCGCCGTCGCTGAAGCGTTCGACGTGGT
>CAIRBD010000768.1 GCA_903876745.1 uncultured Gemmatimonadota bacterium | reverse complement strand
GGCGGCGCCGCTGCGCAACTGGTACCTCGGACTGGATGTGGGATGGCAAGTCGCAAAGTGAAGCCGGCGAGCGTCAAGTCGCCGAAAGTGGTGGTCGTGCAGCCGTTCGTCGTGAAGACGTCACGCATCGCGGGACGGGGCGGGTTCGCGGCGCGCGACATCCACACGGGTGAGCGCGTGGCGGAATATCTGGGCGAGCGCGTCTCGCACGCCGTGGCCGACGCGCGCTACGACGACCACGCGACGGCGATGCACCACACGTTCCTCTTCGCCGTCACGCGGCAGACCGTGATCGACGCGGCGGTGGACGGCAACGACACGCGCTTCCTCAATCACTCGTGCGACGCGAACTGCGAAGCGGTCATCGAGCGGTCGCGCGTGTTCATCGACGCGATCAACGACATCCGCAAGGGCGAGGAGCTCACGTACGACTACGCCTACACGCGCGACGGCTCGGAGACGGACGAGGAGGAGTACACGCTCTACGGCTGCCGGTGCGGCACCAAGAAGTGCCGCGGCACGATCCTGGCGCCGTTGACGCCGGCCGAGCTCAAGAAACGCGCGGCGGCGGCGAAGAAGCGGCACCATCCCCGCCACGCGGCGGCGCGGACGGCGCACGAGGGGTAGCGTTTCGCGAGGGTCGAGTTCAACTGCGGAACCGCGGAGTCTCCCGCCGTTCCTCCGGGTGTTGCCGCGGTCCTGCAGTTCTCGCGTAACTACTTCACGAACGCGTCGAGTTCCCTGAGCTGCGCGCCGAGTCTTGCGGGGCGCCGCACGACGTCCACCGCGCCGATCTACGCCGGCAACTCCACGACGTCGTACTCATCGATGCGCCCCACGTTCACGCTCAGGTGGCCGTGGGCGTCGGGCGGATTGAAGATGTTGCGGAACTTCGCGCCCCACGCGACCTCCTCGGGGCGGTACGACGTGCGCGTGTGCACTTGTTGCGAGAACGTCTCGTCGGTGCCCGAGACCACGATGAGGAACTCGAAGTTGCGGGCGCGCAGGTCGGCGTCGGTGAGGCCGAAGAGCGGGCTGTCCTCGGTAATCGGGTGCACGATGGTCCACGCGAGCGGGAAGAACAGCACGCGGGCGCGGTCGAGCGTGAGCTGCTGGAACTTGCGGCCGATGCCCGCCGCGCCACGCTCCACCCAGCTGCAGGTGACGCGCGCTTCGAGGTCGATGAGCTGGTTGTTGCGCTTGTTGGCGATGCGGAACATCATCGCGCGCCCGCCGCGGAAGGGCGAGACGAGCAGGTTGTGACTGAAGGCGAGCGCCGCCGTGGGGCGCGAGAAACGCGCGAAGAGCAGGCCCGTGATGAGCGCCTGACTCAGCAACGCGACGAACGACTCCAGCACCATGATCATGTGCGGGAGCACGCCGACCGGGCTGATCTCCCCGTAGCCAATGGTGGCGAAGGTCTCGACCGAGAAGAAGAAGGCGCGCCAGGCGACGCCGCCCATGTCGGCCGCCGATGCGCCCACGAGCGCCCCCACGCCGCAGAGCCAGAACGCGAACGCGAACAGCACGTTCAGGCTGAGGTACCACCCCGCCACCGTCCAAAGGAACCGCGGCCACGACATCGTGAGGGCGATGTGGTAGAAGCTCTGCGACTCGAGCCAGCCGATCCCCACGCGGCGGACGTTGAAGCTGCCGTCCTTGTTCAGGAGGCGCTCGGCGCTGTCCGTCGCGACGATGGAGCCGAAGCCCAGGTCGCCCTTGTCTTCGACGCGCCCGGCGGAGCCAGGGACGGTGGGGAAATTGATCGTCTCGGTCATCGCGCAAGAAGATAGCGCGGGCGGTGCCATCGGCGCATCTTCCCTGTTCGCCCAAACCCTCCCGGTGCCCCGACAACGATGCTGACGTTCCTGCTCGCTGCCCTTGCGCTCGCCCCTCAGGATCCTGGCCCCCCGGGCACCTACAGCGGCACGGCCCGTCAACTCGACGTGAAGGTCCCGCGCTTCGAGCAGCCGGTGGCGATCGATGGCCACCTCGACGAACCGGTGTGGAAGAGCGCGGCGGTGCTGACCGGATTCTCGCAGTACGCCCCCTCCGACGGCGTGCCGGCGGCGGATTCCACGCAGGTGCTCGTCTGGTACTCGGCGACGGCGATCCACTTCGGCATCCGCGCGTTCCAGCCCGCGGGCACGGTGCGCGCCACGCTTGCCGACCGTGACAAGATCTCGCAGGACGACAACGTCACGTTGCTGCTCTCGACGTTCAACGACGGGCGGCAGGCGGCGGTGTTCGGCGTCAATCCGCTCGGCCAGCAGGCCGACGGGATGCTGGTGGAGCGCGGCATCCTCTCCACGGGGTCGTTCACCTCGGCCATGCAGATGCGGGAATCGGCGGATCTGAGTCCCGACTTCGTGTTCCAGTCGAAGGGGCGGGTGACGGACTGGGGCTACGAAGTGGAGGTCCGCATCCCGTTCAAGAGTCTGCGGTATCAGTCGGCCGACGTGCAGACGTGGGGCATCAACGTCACGCGCACCGCCCAGTACCGCGGCTACGAGTACACGTGGGCGCCCGCGCTGCGCGCGGCCGCGAGCTTCCTCGGGCAGGGCGGCCGCCTCACCGGACTCACCGACCTGCGTCGCGGGCTCGTCGTGGACCTCACCCCGGAACTGACCCAACACACCGACGGCGCGCCGCAACCGGGTGCCGGGTGGAGCTACGTCGGCAAGCGGCCCACCATCGGCGGCAACGTCCGGTGGGGGGTCACGAACAACCTGACGCTCAACGGCACGATCAATCCCGACTTCTCGCAGGTCGAGGCGGACGCCGGGCAGATCTCGTTCGACCCGCGTGCCGCGCTGTTCTTCGCCGAGAAACGGCCGTTCTTCCTGGACGGCCTTGAGCAGTTCGCCGTCCCCAACAACCTCATCTACACGCGGCGCATCCAGCAGCCGGTGACGGCGGAGAAGCTCACCGGGAAGGTGGGGAACACCGAGATCGCGCTGCTCTCCGCCGTGGACGCGCAGTCGGCGTCGGCGAGCGGGCACGACAACCCCGTGTTCAACATCGTGCGGCT
>CAIRBD010000767.1 GCA_903876745.1 uncultured Gemmatimonadota bacterium | reverse complement strand
AGCGCGTGCGCGCCGTCCACCGCGCCATTCGCGCCGAGCGTGCCCATCCACACTTCGGCCGGACGCTCCGTGGCGTCGCGGACCCACGCGATCGTCTTCCCGTCGTGCGCCACCGAGGCCGCCGTATTGTTGTGCTCGCCCATCGCCAGCGCCGGCGCCCCCGCCTTGCCGCTCGCATCGAGCGGCACACGGAAGAACTTGTCGCGCCCGCGGTCACCGCCACCGACGAGGATCGCGCGCGAATCCGGCATCACGACATACGACTCCGCCCACCGGTCCCACGTCGGCAGCAGGTCACGCGACGACTTCGCGCCGCGGTCGTACGCCATCAGGCGCCACTTGTCGCTCTCGAAGCCGCCTTTCTTCTGCGAGGCGTAGATGATGTACTTGCCGTCGGGCGTGTACACCGGGTTCTGGTCGGCGCCCTTGTTCGCGGCCGTCACCGGCGCCGCCGTGCCGCCGGCCACGCTCACCGTATAGATGTTGAGGTCCGTCGTCCACGCGTCGGCACGCCCCTGCGCCTTCGCCGTGAACGCGAGTTCCTTGCCGTCGGGGGAGAACGCGTACCCTTCGCTCCCGCCGAACGGACCGGGGGGCACGTCGTACGTCGCGCCGGGGACGAGATCGCGCACATCACCGCCGTCGGGCTTCACCACGAACACGTGCGACCGCGTGGCGTCGTCCCAGGCATTCCAGTGCCGGTACATCAGCTGGTCGGCCACGTGCGCCTTCACCTTGCTCTCGCTCGCCGTCTTCGCCTTCGCGGCGTTGCAGGCGTCATCGGCGCACGACGGGTACACCCCGCTCGTTAACGCGAGGCGATCGCCCGTCGGCGACCAGACCGGCCCGCTCGCGCCGCTCGAGAGACTCGTGATGGCGCGCGCGTTGGCGCCGCTCGCATCGGCGATCCACAACTGCCCGCCGCTCGTGAACGCCACCTTCGCGCCGTCGGGCGACCAGCGCGCCTCGGCGGCGCCGGTCCTGTCGTCCGGCCACGCGCGCGGTGCACCGCCGGCCGTGCTCACGGCGAACGTGCGCGTCGCGCGCTTGTTCGCCGCCACGTCGGTCGTGCGCACGGCGTAGAGCACCGTCTTGCCGTCCGGCGAGAGCTGCGGATCCGACACGCCGCGCATGGCCGAGAAATCTTCGAAGGTGATCGCACGTGTCTGCTGCGCCGGCAACGGGAGCGCGAGCGGCGACGCGACCAACACCAGCACTGCCGCGCGCCGAATGATCTGCGTGAACATCGGGAGTCTCTCCAGGAAGTCCGCCCGCGCGCCTAGAGCAGCGACGCCAGGTCGGGATGATTCGCGCGCAGCGACTCCGCGGCGCGCGCGTCGTCTGCCAGCAGCCGGAAATCCGAGAACTCGAAGCCCGGCGCCACCGTGCAGCCCATCAGCGCATATTCGCCCAGCGGGCGCGCCGACTGCCAGCACCCCGCGGGCACGCACCGCACCGGCGCCGCGCCCGCCTCGCCCACGGCGCCCAGCACGTCGCGCCGCGCGCGGACGCCGTCGTGGTCGAGGAGCACCAGCTCCACGGGCGAGCCCTCGTAGAAATGCCAGATCTCGTCCGCCGCCACGCGGTGCCACCGGCTGAAATCCCCCACCGAGAGCAGGTAGTAGATCGTCGTCACCGCCCAGCGTTCACTGCGGCCGTCGTCGGTGCGCACCATGCGGCGCGAGCGGAACAGCTCGCGGTAGTGCCCGCCCTCGGGATGCGGCGTGAGCCGCAGCTCCTCGATGAGCGTCGCGGCGCGAAAATTGGACGGCGTGGTCACGTCGGTCGCCCCGTGCAAGAGTGAGCTGAAATGTGCGGGTCGGAACGGACCGCCGACAGCCTCGGCGACGCGATCATGCCCCCGCCCGCCACGTCATCGTCCAGCGCGCCACGTCGTCCGGCCCCAGCCACGCCGCGGAATCCCACGACGCCACGGCATCGGTGAGTGAATCCGGCGCGCCAAGACAGGGCGCCACGACAAGGTTCGCATAGGGGCGCGCCGCGCGCTTCCAGGGCAACCACGACCGCTTCGGCGCGAACGGCGTCCATCCCTCGCGATTGAGCCAGAGCCCGACGAACGGCACCTCGCGTCCGTCCACATGCATCTCCAGCGTCTGCGTCCCCTCGACGATGCCGATCACGCACGGCGCCGCCGGCAGCGACACATAGAGCCGGCACGCATAGGGCGTCTTGAGCGCCGTCCACGGCCGTGACATGTCGGCCATCACCGCCCCCGAACGCACGCGCGGCCAGTGGTGCTCGCTCCCTGCCCCGCCAAAATCCGCACCCCGTTGCGTCCATACCCGCGTGCGCGCCCCCTCCGGCAGCAACAGGCGCGTCTGCTCCGTCAGCGGGAACGTCGCGTGCCCCGCCCACAGGAACGGCATCGCGTTCGCGCTGCCGTTGTGCGCTTCGTATTCAAACAGCACCTCGCTCGTCGGCAGTACGCGCACGGTGCGCGTGAAGCGCCACGGCCATCGCGCCCCCTGCCAATGGCACGTCGCCACGTGCCCGTCGTCCGACGTCGTGATGGCGGTCTCGGGCGCACAGCGCCACAGATCCCCGTGCTCCACGAGCGGCATGTCGCCGGCGCCGCGCACCCACGAGGGGAGGATCCCCGCCGCGCTGGTCGGAAAGCAATCGTCGAAGCCGCCCGAATCGCCCGTGGTGTCGAACGGCGCGCCGTCGGGCGGGATGGCGAACGGCACCTCGAGGTTGTGCCACAGCCACTGCCGGCCGCCGAGCGTAACGTCACGGATCTTGCCGCCCAGGGCGGGCAGCAGCACGGCGCTGGCCTCGCCGCCATGCAGCGCGGCGTAGCCCGGTCCCGTCACACCAGCCCCGCCGGGTCGATGCCGCGCATGCGGAACACGCGCGCCACGGCCTCGCCGATCTTGTTGTTCGGCGTGCTCGCGCCGGCGGTCAACCCCACGCGCACCGGCCCCGCGAGCGGCAGCCAGCCCGCCGTCTCGACCTCGTCGTGCGCCGTCGCACCCGCGTGCCGGATCGTGCCCCGCTCCACGTCGATCGACGTCGAGTCGGCGATATGGAACGTCGGCACCCGCTCCGCGCACAGCGCCGCCAGCGAGATCGTGTTGCTCGAGTTGTAGCCGCCGATCACCAGCATGACGTCCAGCGGCTCCTCGAGGAGCGCGTTCACCGCGTCCTGCCGGTCCTGCGTGGCGCTGCAGATCGTGTCGAAGGTGCGGAAGTGCGCGGCGCGATAGGCCGCATCGTGACGCCGCCCCATCGCCGCGCCCACTTCCTCGCCGATCGCCAGCGACTCGCGCGCCAGCATCGTCGTCTGGTTCGCCACCCCCACTTTCACGAGATGCACGTCCGGGTCGAAACCGGGACTCGCCTGCTTCTCGTAGCGGGCCATGAACGTGTCGCGCGTCAGCCCCGTCCCCTCGATGTAGTCGCACACGTCACGCGCCTGCTCCATGTTGCGCACCACGAGGTACGATCCGCCCGCGTACTTGGCCACCTGCGACGCCGTCGCGCGGGTCTCCTCGTGGTAGTACTTGCCGTGGATGAGCGATGTGAAGCCGTCGCGCGCGTACGCCTCCACCCGCTTCCACACGTTCAGCACCGAGCCGCACGTCGTGTCGACCATCACGCATCCGAGCGCGCGCAGCCGCTCGAAATCGCCGATCGTCACGCCGAACGCGGGGAGGATCACCACGTCCTCCGGCTGCACATCGCCAAAATCGAACCCCGCATCGCCGGAGTGCAGGAAGACGATCCCCATCTGCTGCAGCTTAGCGTTCACGTGCGGGTTGTGGATGATCTCGCCGGCTAGGAAGATCCGCCGGTCGGGGAACTTGGCGCGCGTCTGGTACGCATACTCCACCGCCCGCTCCACCCCGTAGCAGAACCCGAACTCCCGGGCCAGGCGCACGGTCACGTCGCCGGCGCACAGCGTGTATTCACGCGCGCGCAACAGGTCCACGAGCTGACCGTTGTAGTCGCTCGACAGGGTGTCCTCGACCTCCGACTTCAGGCCGAAACCCTTGCGGTAATACGTGCTCTGATCGGTCACCGACGTAAGATAAAGCAGTCGCGCCCCGGGCGAGCGGCCCCTGTCCGTCGGCGCGCCTCCACCCTATCGTTGTGGCCATGTCCGACCATTTCGACCTCGTCGTGCTCGGCGCTGGCCCCGCGGGAGAAAAGGGCGCCGCCCAGGCCGCCTATTTCGGCAAGAAGGTCTGCGTCGTCGAGCGCGCCCCGCGTCCCGGCGGCGCCGCCGTCAACACCGGCACCATCCCCTCCAAAGCCCTCCGCGAGACCGCACTCCGCTTCAGCCAGCTCCGGCAACGCGGACTGTTCGGCGTGGATGTGCACGTGCAGCCCGACATCACCGTCGCCGACTTCATGTTCCGCGAGCGCTCCGTGGTCGAGGCCGAATGGCAGCAGATCGCCGAGAACTTCGCCCGCCACCAGGTCACGGTGCTGCAGGGAGACGGCAGACTCCTCGACCCCCACACCGTCGAGGTGTCACGGTACCGCGAAAAACCGCTCCGCATCAACGCCGAAGTCATCCTGCTCGCGACGGGGTCGCACCCGCGGCGCCCGGCCGGCTTCCCGTTCGACGACCAGATCGTCGTCGACAGCGATTCCATCCTCACCCTGGCGAACATCCCGGCGCGGATGCTCGTACTCGGCGGAGGCGTGATCGGTTGTGAATACGCCGCCATCTTCGCCGCGCTCGGCGCCCGCGTGACGCTCATCAACGAACGCCACCGGCTCCTCGAACGGCTCGACCACGAGGCCAGCGAGGCCCTGCGCAGCGAACTCACGCGGCGGCTCGGCGTGCAGGTGTTCATGAACGCGGTCGCCACCGACGTCCGGGTGGAGGGCGACGACAAGAAGGTGGGCGTCGTGCGCCTGGCCGACGGCACCGAACTCGTCGCCGACTGCGTGCTCGTGGCCGTCGGCCGCGAGGGCGCCACCGAGTCGCTCGGCCTCGACGACGTCGGCGTGCGGACCAACGAACAGGGATTCGTCCTCGTCGACGAGCATTATCGCACGACGGTCCCCAGCATCCGTGCCGCGGGCGACATCATCGGCTTCCCGGCGCTCGCCAGCACCTCGATGGAGCAGGCGCGCGTCGCCGTCTGCGATGCCTTCGACCTCAAATACAAACAGCGGCTCGCCAGCGTGATCCCCTACGGCGTCTGGACCATCCCCGAGGTCGCCACGGTGGGCGAGACCGAGGACTCGGCGCGCGAAAAAGGGCTGAGCTTCGATGTCGGCAAGGCGAGCTTCCGCGCGAACGCGCGCGGCCAGATCATCGGCGACCTCGAAGGGTTCGTGAAGCTCGTCTTCCGCCGCGAGGACCAGCGGCTCCTCGGCTGCACCATCGTCGGCGAGACGGCCTGCGAACTCATCCACGTCGCCGCCACCGTCCTTTCCTTCGACGGCACCATCGACCACTTCATCCAGTCGGTCTTCAACTACCCGACGCTCGGCGAGGCCTACAAGTACGCTGCCTACGACGGCCTGCAGCGCCTCGCGCGCCGCGTGAGCAATACGGTCGGGCTACCGCGTATACGGTAGCAGCATCCGGCGCACGTCGTCCGGCAGCGGGCGCTTCGTCATCGACGGCTTGTCCACGTTGACCACGGTCAGGGTGCCCGAGGCACGGTGCTTCCGGTCGCTCGCCCGGTAGACCTCGAACTGCATCGTGATCGAACTCTCGCCCAGCCGCGAGAAGAACGCGGTCACGGCCACCTCCTCATCGAGCTGCGCCGGAGAGTGGAACTCCGCCTGCAACGCCTTGCGCGGGATCCACACGTTGCGGTCCAGGCGCAGCTCGGCGAACGGTAGGCCGCACGCCCGAAGTAACTCCTCCTCGGCCACCTGGAAGAGCCGGATATACGCACCGTAATAGATGATGCCGGTGGCATCGCAATCACCCCAGCGGACGCGTTCACGGACTTCGAGCAGGGGGGGAGTGGACGAAGCGGAAATGGGCGTATTCATAGGGGAAGGAGCGAACGAACCTAGAAAGGGGGTAGGGGAAACCCTCGCGAGGGATGCGCAGGTTATCTGACGCACAGGGAAACCGGTAACCGCTAATCTAGCAGTGTCGCATCGCGCCACCCTCCGAAATAGGCGCGCGGCGGCACGCATCTGACCGGGAGGGTCCAGATGTATACCGAACTTCTCATCCCACTTGACGGCTCGCCACTCGCCGACGCCGCCATCCCGCACGCCGCGGAGATCGCCCGCCGCCTCATGGGTGGCCTGCATCTCGTCCGGGTCTTCACGCCGATGACCACGCTCGGCGCGCCCCCCGAAGCCGCTGCGCTCATCCCAGACCCCGCGTGGAACGAACGGATGGAAGCCGACGCGAGACTCTGGCTCGATCGTCGGGCGGAGAGTGTGCGCGAATCGACCGGACTGGCCGTCACGCATGAACTCCGCATCGGAGGCCCCGTCGACGAGATCGTCGCCGTCGCCAACGAGCGCCGCTGCGCGGCTATCGTCTGCAGCACCCACGGACTCGGCGGCTGGGCCCTGCGCTGGCTCGGCAGCGTCGCCGACGGCGTGATCCGTCACGCCGCCTGCCCGGTGCTCGCGATGTCCGAAGACGCCGTCGCGCGCGGCGCCGACGTGAACCGCGTGCTCCTCTTGCACGACGGGTCCGACATCTCCGAGGCGATGGTGCCGCACACGGTGTGGCTCGCGCGGGCGTTCGGCGCCTCCATCGATCTGCTCCGCGTCGTCGCCCCGCCCTGGGTCGGCGATGCGTTCACCACCATGCGCGACGCGGGCGAGGATCCGTTCGGCATCGACGCGTTCGCCGAGGAGTCGAAGGTCGAGATCGAGCATATCGCCGCCCGGCTCCGCTCCGACGGATTCACGGTCACGTCGGAGGTCGTCGTGAACGTCTCGCCGGCCCGGGCCATCCTGGAACACGTCGAGCGCACGAACCCCGATGTGATCGCGCTCGCCACCTATGGGCGCGGACTCTCGCGGTTGTTCCTGGGAAGCGTCGCCGACAAAGTGCTGCGGTCGGGCGCCCGTCCCACCCTCTGCTTCCGTCCGGCCCGCCACCTCACTGGCGATGCCGCGGAGCACGAGGGCGAACTCATGGCCAGTACTCCGGCGTGAGCCAGGGCGCGACGGCGTACGTGACGAGCACCTCGTATGCGCGCTGGCGGTCGACCAGCCCGCCGGTCAGTATGCCGACGGCACCGGCGCCATGCTTGGTGTTGTGCTGCTGCACGAGCGCGTCCATCGCATGGCCCAGTTCGGCGCCCGCCCGGATATCGCGCGCCACCGACGCGGGGAGCGGCATCGCCAGCGACCCGCCGGTGCCGTGCACGCCGTCTCGATCGACGGCAGCCGCCCACGCGCAGGTGCGCATCCCGTCCGTCGTCTCCACGCAACCGCCTTCGATCCCGACGCCCAAGTCGGCGTCGAGCGCCACACGCGCCGCTTCGGCGCGCGTGCGCGCTCCGCGGATCGTGTCCTCGTCGCCAAAGGGCTGGTCGGCGACGTTCGACGCCACCCCCACTCCCTCGAAGACCGCGTGGGGAGCGAGTGGGCCGAGCACCGCCCGGACGGCGGCGATCTTTACCGGATTCGTCGAGCCCACGGCGACGAGCCGCACTGAGTCGATACGCATTCCAGTAGTCTATGCCCCCGCGGCGGCCCGCCGCATCCCCGCCTGGCGGTTCGCGGCGGCCCTTCACGTCTAACCACCTGGTCCCGCCCATGTCGTCCCTTCCGATCCCGGTTTCGATGGATACCGACGAAGCACCTGAATCATTCGTCTTCGTCGGCGAGCGCCTCTGGCTCGATTTTGTGAACAGCGATGACGCTGCGCGCAACCGCAAAGGCACCCGTCTCGACGCGCTCGACGCGTTCGACACGTTTGTCCAGTGGCTGAGCTCGGCGCGCATCCTCGATGCCGAGCGGGCCTCGGCGATGCTCAAGCGGGCGCAGCAGCAGCCCACCGGCGCCAGCGCCGCACTGCACGAAGCCCGCCGCATCCGCAACGTGCTGCGCGCGCTCGCCGAGCGCGGCGGCGCGCCGGCGGAGCGGGCGACGCAGGTCGCCATCGGGGAGATCAACCGCATCCTCGGCCGCAGCGCCGGCACGCGCCGCGTCGAGCCGCGTTCGGATGGCGGCTTCACGCGCAACTTCGTGACGGTGGGCGACGTCTTCGCCGGCCTGCTCATCCCGATCATCGAGAGCGCCGCCGACGCGCTCGTGAGCGGCGAACTCGTGCGCGTGCGACGCTGCGCCGACTCGCGCTGCAGCCGCGTGTTCTTCGACGGCAGCCGCAACGGCAAGCGCCGCTGGTGCGAGATGGCCACGTGTGGCAACCGCGCCAAGGCAGCCCGTCACCGCCGCAAGGTGAAGCTGAACGTCAACGGCTGAGCCGCCGTTCGTCATCGCGGGCCGGTACACGCCGCGAGCAACAGCAGACCGAGCAACAGCAGACCGAGCAACAGCGGAACCGCGGAGAAACGCGGAACCAAGAACGAAAAACGCGGAGAATGCACGGGACTTCATGTCCCATGTGTTCTCCGCGTTCTTCTTCCGCCTGTTTCCGCGTTCCTCCGCGGTTCTGCTGTTCCTCTGCCCCCCGGTACGCCGAATCCCCGACGTGCAGCCCCGTCCTACGCCGCCTCGACCGTCTCGAGCTCGGCGCCCAGCGCATCGTCGTACCCCGACGCGGCGTGCGGCTTGATGTAGCCCATCTCGGTGGCGTACCCGCGGAGCTCCTTCTGGAGCAGACGGCGGCCGCGGAACAGGCGCGACTTCACCGTCCCCTCGGGCACCGCGAGCTTCTCGGCGATCTCGGCGTAGCGCATCCCGTACAGGTCGCTCATCAGCACCGCCTCGCGGTATTCCACCGGCAGCGCGGCGATCGCGTTCGTGATCTCCTCGTCGAGGAACGAATCGTAGAACGCGCCTTCGGGGTCGAGCTCGCCGACCGGCTCATGGCCGCCCCAGTCCCCGTCCTCCGGCGGACGCACTTCACGCATGTCGATGCGCCGGCGACGGCTCACGAACACGTGGTACAGGATGGTGAACAGCCACGCGCGGATGTTCGTCCCGAGACGATACTGCTCCCAGCGCTGGAAGGCGCGGAGCATCGTGTCGCTCACGAGATCGTCGGCGTCGTCGGCCGCACGCGTGAGCTTCATCGCGAAACTGCGCAGCGCATCGAGGTGCGCGAGCGCCTCCTCGTCGAAGCGGGCGCGCCGCGGATCGATCGCCGCGACGCCATTCCCCATGTGTCCGATCATGCGGTCTCCGTCCTTCGCTGATTGGTGCTGATGAAGCGTTTGAGGTCGAGCGCGATCCCTGAGAGCACCGTCGGATCGCGTTTGAGGCGTGCCATCTGCGTCGCGCCTTCGAGCGTCGCGACGATGAAGCGGGCGAGCCGCTGCGGATCGGCGTCGTCGGTGAGCTGGTCGTGCGCCTCGTCGAGCAACGCCTGGATCTGCGCGCTCCAGCCGCGGAACACCTGTGCGATCCGCAGGCGGAACCGCTCGTCCTTGTCGGCCATCTCGGCGCTGAGCGTGCCGAACGGCGACCCACCCTTTCCGCCGTTCTCCGCCTGCAACGCCACCACGGAATCGATGAAACCCGCCAGCCGGTCGAGCGGCGCGAGCGATTCATCGCGCAGCACCGTGGCGCCCCGGTCAGCCATCAGGTCGAACTGCCGCCCGATGACTTCGTAGCCGAGTTCTTCCTTCGATTTGAAGTAGTGATAGAAATGACTCTTCCCGCTGAGCCCGGCACGCTCGATGATGTCGTCCACCGAGGTTCGGGCATAGCCTTTCTCGCCGAGGAGTTCGGCGGCGGCGTCGAGGATCTGCAGGCGTCTGGCAGTCATGCTATGAATAATATAGGACTTTTGAGTCCTAAAAGCAAGTGCTTTTATCCCTTTTATGATAACTGCATACCAAACAACACTTTACGTATTTCAAGAAAAGAAGAAGACCCGCGGCACAACGCATGGCGCGCGTCCGCAGGTCCTACTCACCACCCTACGTGGCTCCGCTCACCGAACTCCGAGCACCACCGGCATCACACCGCGCAGATGCGAACGGCGTCGCGCAGCGACGTGAGTGGATCGCGCTTCGGCACGAACTCGTGCGCGAGGTATCCCGTGAAGCCGGTCTCCACGATCGCCTGCGCGACGCGCCGGTAGTTCAGCTCCTGCGTGTCGTCGATCTCGTTGCGCCCCGGCACGCCGCCGGTGTGGAAATGCCCGATGTGCGGCGCGAACGAGCGGATCGTGCGCACGACGTCGCCTTCCATGATCTGCATGTGATAGACGTCGTACAACAGCTTCACGCGCGAGGAGCCGACTCCCTTCACCACTTCAGCGCCCCACGCCGTGTGATCACACTGGTAGTCCTTGTGATCGACCTTGCTGTTGAGCAGCTCGAGGCAGAGCGTCACGCCGTGCTGCTCCGCCACCGGTGCGAGCCGCTTGAGCCCGGTGATGCAGTTCGCGAGCCCTTCCCCGTCACTCATCCCGGCCCGGTTGCCGCTGAAGCAGACGATGTTCGGCACCCCGGCCGCCGCGGCCGCG
Organism: uncultured Gemmatimonadota bacterium; assembly: GCA_903876745.1. Taxonomy (GTDB): domain Bacteria; phylum Gemmatimonadota; class Gemmatimonadetes; order Gemmatimonadales; family Gemmatimonadaceae; genus Fen-1231. Next base: position 4,426 of record CAIRBD010000767.1, on the reverse strand, counting down.
GGGATCATCTGCCCGGCGTCGGCGACGAGCTTGTCGTGCTGGTCGGGACGGTTGAACCCCCTGGGGATCGTGCCGAATCCATTGGCCATCGCGCAGGCGAGCCCGTACTTCTTCGGCACCTCCCACTCGGGCTGATCGAGCAGGTCGATGGCCGCGAGCCCCATCTCCTTGGCGGCGGCGCACAGCTGGTCGAGCGTGAGGCCGCCGTAGCACCAGCGGGAGACACTCTGTTTCAAAGCGATTCGCTTGTTGATCTCGTCCGGCTCGCCGCCGAGGTCACGCTCACTGACGTTAACGGTTAACGGTTGACGGTTAACCGTTAACTGTTTACCCGCAGTTGCAGTCACTCCCATCGCGCCGAGCGCACCTAAAGCCTGCCGTCTGTTCATAGCTCCCCCCGCTTCATCATCCCCACCGCCTTCGCCGCGGCGCGCGCCGTGAGCGCCATGTAGGTGATGCTCGGATTCTGGCATGCCGTGCTCGCCATGCACGCCCCGTCGGTGACGAACAGATTCTTCACGTCGAACGATTGGTTCCACGCGTTGAGCACGCCCTCGCCCGGCGTCTTCGCCATGCGCGCGCCCCCCATCTCGTGGATGCAGTGGCCGGGCGGGTTGCTCGACCCGTGCGTGCGCACGTCCTCGCAGCCGGCGGCGGTGAGCATCTCGGCCGCGGCGTCGCTCATGTCCTTCTCCATCGCCAGTTCATTCTCGCGCCAGCGCACGTCGATGCGCGCGGCGGGGATCCCCCACCGGTCCTTCACGGCGGGATCGAGCGTGACGGTGTTCTTCTCGTTCGGCAGCGTCTCGCCCCACCCGCTCATGCCGAGCGACCACGGGCTCAGATCGTCGATCAGCGACTGCTTGAAGGCGGCGCCGTAGCCCGGCATCGAACCGCCGCGCCCCCAGTTGGTGCCGCGCCCCCCGCCGCCCTGCATGCCGTAGCCGCGCAGGAAGTCGGGATGATCGCGCTTCACGTTGCGGAACCGCGCGATGTAGATGCCGTTGGGCCGGTGCCCGAACGTCTTCTTGTCGAGGAAGCCGGGCATCCGGCCGCTCGCGCCCGAGCCATAGTGGTGGTCCATGACGTACTTGCCGAGCGTGCCGCTGGAGTTGGCGAGGCCGTCGGGCCACCGCTCGCTCTTCGAGTTGAGCAGCAGGCGTGTGGATTCGATGGCCGACGCGCACAGGAACACGATCTTCGCCTCGAACTCCATCGACTGCATCGACTGCGCGTCCACGATGCGCACGCCCTTGGCGCGCCCCTTGGCCGCGTCGTAGATGACCTCGGCCACCACGCTGTGCGGACGCAGCGTGAGGTTGCCTGTTTTGGCGGCCGCTGGCAGGGTGGACCCCAGCGAACTGAAGTACGAATGCGTGGAGCAGCCCCGCTCGCACGGCCCGCAGTAGTGGCAGGCGGCGCGTCCGTTGTGCGTCTTCGTGAGGATGGCGGCGCGTCCGATCGTCATCATCCGCTCACCGCCGAACGCGGCGAGGATCTTCTCGCGCGCGTGCCGCTCCGAGCACGTCATCTCCATCGGCGGGAGGAACTCGCCGTCGGGCAGCTGCGACAGCCCTTCCTTGGCGCCCGACACGCCGATGAACCGCTCGACGTGCGAATACCACGGCGCGAGATCCTTGTAGCGGATGGGCCAGTCGGTGCCATGGCCATCCTTTTCATTCGCCCCGAAGTCGAGGTCGCTCCAGCGGTACACCTGCCGCCCCCACGTGATCGAGCGGCCGCCCACATGCCGGCCGCGGAACCACTTGAAGGGCGCGTCGGCGGGATTCGTGTACGGATTGTCGTTGTCGTTGACGAAGAACTTGTGTCCCACTTCGTCGCAGGCGTAGCAGTCCTTCTGCACCGGATGGTCGCGCTCGAGCTGCGCGCGGTCGCCGTAGCCGCGGTACTTCATCTGATACGGCTGCACGTGCTCCACGTAGTCCTTGAGCGGATCCACCGGTCCGCCGGCCTCGAGCACGAGCGTCTTGAGGCCGCGCTCGCAGAGCTCCTTGGCGGCCCAGCCGCCGCTGATCCCGCTGCCGACGACGATGGCGTCGTACTTTCGGCGCTCAGCCATGATCGTGCGCTCCCAGTTTGGCGGTCTTCGCCGGCTTGGCCGGCGCGGCCTTCACCGGCGCGCATCCGTCGAAGCGGCCGGGGGTGATGTTCACTTTGAGCACTTTCATCTGCACCGGCTCGCTCGTGAAGTAGCCGTGCACGATGAGTCCCTTGAGCCGCCACCAGGCGCGATGCGCCGGTTCCTTGCGGTCGCCGCTCTCCAACGACTCGATGAGCTTGGCCGCATTGGAAGGCGCATACGCCCCCGCGCCGGCCGTGGCGCCCTGCGCCAGCGCGTCGATCGCGGCGAGTCCCTCGAGGAACTGTTTGCGCTCCTCGTCGCGATAATAGTCGGCGACGACGAGATCGACCCACGCCACCACGCCCACATCGGTGGCGCCCGGCGAGTCGGTGCGCGGCAGGATGACGTCGGCGAGAGCGCCGATCTGCGCGCCCTCGGCAGCGCTCAGGGCGCGGAGCGGTGCGCCCGGCGACCGCGCGACGCGCGTCCAGGCGGCCTGCGCATCGCGCGGCAACAGAGTGAGAGCGGCGGCGGCGCCGAAGGCGCGCAGCAGGTCGCGTCGGTCCACATCGTCCTCGGGATGAAGATGAAGCGAACGTACGCCGCGGTGCGCGATGCGTCCAGCGGGACGTGCCTTACGAACTTCCCGGACCGATCGCGCTGCGCAGCGCCGTCGCCAGTTCCGTCTCGCTGAACGGCTTCGGCAGGAACACGCCGCCCTGCGCGAGCGCGGCGTCGAGGTCGGCACCATCGGCGGTGAAGCCCGACGAGAAGATGAAATGCAACCGCGGCCAGCGCGTACGCGCCTCGGCCGCGAACTGGATGCCGTTCATCTGCGGCATGCGCACGTCGGTGAACACCGCATCGAAAGTCTCCCGCTCGAGCCGGGCGAGCGCGTCCACGCCATGGGGCGCCGTCTGTACGCGGTACCCAAGGCGCGTCGCCATGCGGGCGACCAGCGTGCGCAGCGCGTCGTCGTCCTCCACGATGAGCAGCCGTTCGGTGCCGCGCGGTGCGGCCGACACAGGGGGCGGCGGCGGCGTGGGGGCATCGGCGTTGTGGACCGGCAGGAGGATCGTGAACGTCGTCCCCTCGTGGAGCGCCGAAGCGACTTCGACGCAGCCGCCGAGCTGAGCGACGATCCCGTACGAGGTCGCGAGGCCAAGTCCGGTGCCCCGCCCTTCGGGTTTGGTCGTGAAGAAGGGTTCGAAGATCCGGGCGATGGTCGCCTCGTCCATCCCCACGCCGGTGTCGGCGACGCGCAGTGCGACATGATCGCCCGCGCGCAGCGGGTGTCGGCGCGAGGCCTCGACCGCGGTGATCGCCTCGCGGCGCACCGAGATCGTGAGGCGACCGCCGTTGGGCATCGCGTCCTTCGCGTTGGCCGCGAGATTGAGCACCACCTGCGTCAGCTGTCCCACGTCGGCGAGCACGGGCATGCGCGCGCCCTCGACCGTCACGGCGAGCTCGATGTCGACGGCGATGAGTCGCCGGACGAGCCCCTGCATCCCCGTGATCGCCTCGCCGATGTCGATCACTTCGAGGCGCAGCGCCGTACGCCGGCTGAACGTCATCAGCTGCTGCGTGAGTACGGCGGCGCGGCGCGCGGCGTCCATCATCTCGCGCACTTCCTCGCGGGACTCGGCGTCCACGCGGTCGGCAAGATTCTCGCTCCCCGCGAGGATCACGGTGAGCAGATTGTTGAAGTCGTGCGCCACGCCCCCGGCGAGCCGCCCGACCGCTTCCATCTTCTGCGCCTGCCGCAGTTCCTGCTCGAGTTCGGCGCGCTGACTCGCATCGCGCGCATTCACGATCACCCGCTCGCCCGATTCGAGATCGCCGGGATTGTGACAGATGGCCTCGATGGTCGCCCATCGGCCACCGGCGGCGCGTACGCGCACCAGCATGGGTTCCGTGAAGCCGGGCTCGCGGAGTACGGCGTCGATCGCGGGCCGCAGCCGGGGGACATCCTCCGGATGCACGAGCGACAGCACGTGGGCACCGGTGATCCGCTCGGCATCCCACCCGAACAGTCGTCGCGCCGAGGCGCCGAGGTACAGCACGCTGCCGTCGGCGGCGAGCGTGAGGACGATATCGGACCCGAACTCCACCAGTCGGCGGAAACGGGTCTCGCGCTCCGTGAGGGCCGCCGTGCCCGCTTCGAGGCGCGTCGCCATCCGGTCGAACGCCCCGCCCAGCGTCGCGATCTCGTCGCCGCCGGTCACCGCGGCGCGGGCGCTGAGGTCGCCCGACTCGATGCGCGTTGCCGCAGTGACCAGGCGATCGAGCCGCCGGGTGATGACGCCGCCGAGCACACGCCACGCGAGGAACGCGAGCACGAGT
>CAIRBD010000766.1 GCA_903876745.1 uncultured Gemmatimonadota bacterium | reverse complement strand
GCCTTTCGGGCGGACTGCTTCGCGGACAGCTTCACGTCCTTCTTCGCGCTCGTCGTCTTCTGCACGTGTTCCTGCGTTGTAGGAGCCTGCCTCGTGCGCTTCTGCGCCGTCATTCGACGTCGTCCGCGCGGCCGCGCAGGCGGCGGCCGCAGCGCGGGCAGTACATCTCGTCGCCCTGCACGGCGAGGGCGTAGTCGAACCAGCGGCCGCAGTGACACTCCGCCTCGAGTGATTCGTGGCCGCACGACACGCAGAAGCGGTCGTCGTCGAGATAGGTATGAAAGCGGCCGCAGGTGGCACACCGCTTGATGATCACTTGCGACTCCGCAGCCACTCGAGCGGATCCACCGCCTGGCGTCCGTCGGGACGGATCTCGAAATGCAGGTGCGGGCCGAGTTCGGGGTCGGTCGTCCCGACCGTTCCGAGCGCCTGCCCCTTCGCGATCTTGGCGCCCTTCGCCACCGAGATCTGTCCCAGCGAGCTGTAGATGGAGTACGCGCCGGCGCCGTGCTGGAGCACCACGGTGGGACCGTACGTCCCGAACGACTGCAGCACCTCGGCCACGGAGCCGGCGGCGACGGCCTTCACGAGCGAGCCGGCCGGCGCGGCGATGCCCACGCCATTCCAGCGGATGGCCGTGTTGTTGGGATTCACGGCGCGACCGAAGCGGTAGAGAGGATCTCTCCCTCCACCGGCCAGTCGAGGCGCCCGATGTCGGTGGTGCGCAGCGTGCTCGTGGTGGGGATGGAGCCGCCGGTGCGTCCGGCGGCGCGCCGGCGCTCCGTTTCGAGCGCGAGCACGATGTCGGTGAGACGCGACTCGTCCTTCGCGATCTGTTGCAGCCGCTGCTCCGTGGCCTTCGCTTTCGCCTGCGCCTGCGCCAGGCTGCGGCCGCGCTGCTCCTCGAGCGTCCGCAGCCGCTTCTCCTCGTCGGCCTTCTCCTGGCGCGAGAGCTCCACGTCGCCGCGCAGGTGCAACAGCGACTCCCGCTGCCGCTCGATGAGCATCCCGAGCGTCTCCACGCGCAGCACGAGGGCGCGGTCGCGCTGCGCCACGAGGTGCAGGTACTTGTAGCGCGCGATCAGCTCGCCGAACGACTGCGCGGAGAGCATCGCTTCGGCCGAATAGAGCGCGCCGCGCTTGTAGATCTCCTTCACCCGGTGCTCGAGGACGGAGCGCTTGACGGCGAGCTCGTCCTGGGCGCGCACGAGGTCGGAGGTGGTGCCTTTCTCTTCCTCGCCGAGCGAGGTGATCTGGGCGTCGAGCGACCGCACGGCGCGCGCCGTCACGTCGCGCTGACGCTCGATGTTCGTGCGCTCCTCGGAGAGGTCGTGCACCGTCGTCTGCAGCTCGCGCATCCGCTTCTGCAGGTCGGCGCGTTCGGTGCGGATCTTGTCGAGTTCCTCGCGCTGCGAGCGGAGCTTCTCGTTGGCGTTCTGCGCGTTCGGCGTGTTCGGCGGCGGGGCGGGGGGCTGCTGCGCCGCCAGCGGCGCGAGCGGCGCGCTCACTGCCGCTCTGAGGACCGCGACGAACACCGCACCGGCGCAGCGGCGCAGCGCGCAGCGCCGCGCGCGGCGCGGCACGGTCAGACGTCCCTCAGGTGCCGTCCCACGCTCAGCGCGCTGCCGAACAGCCCGATGAGGGCGCCGCCCAGCACGCCCAGCAGTGAGAGGCGCATGTCGAAGAACTCCGCACGGAACACGAACCGCCCGATCACCTCGTTCGCGCCCCAGGCGAGGACGAGCGCGAGGATGCCGCCGAGCATCCCCTTGAGCGCCCCCTCGATGAGGAACGGGCTGCGCACGAACGCGTCGGTGGCCCCGACGAGCCGCATGATCGCGATCTCGCGTGACCGCGCCAGCACGGCCATGCGGATCGTCGACCCGATGATGATGATCGCGACGGCGGCGAACGTGAGTCCCAGCAGCGTGCCGGCGAGCGTGGCGAGCGTGCGGATGCGGTGCAGCTTCTGCACCCATTCCTCGCCGAACCGCACGTCGTCGATGAAATCATACGTCTTGATGCGCTCGGCGACCGCCTTCACCGTGACGGGGTCGCGGAAGCCTTCCTTCATGCGCACGTCGAGCGACGCCGGGAGGATGCCGGGGTCGAACACATCCGTGAATTCCCCCAGTTCGCGGCGCGCGCGCTCGAGCGCCGCTTCGGGCGTCACGAGCGAGACCGTGGCCACTTCCGGGAACGCGCGCACGTCGGCGATGGCGGCGCCCGTCTGCTCGGCCGTCGTCCCGTCGACGATGAACGCGCGCACTTCCACGCGGTCCTCGACCTCGGTGAGCGCCTTGCGGATGTTCAGCGCCACGAGGCCGAACAGGCCGAACGCGAACAGCGAGAACGCGATCGTCGTGATGCTGAGCGCGCTCAGCATCGGCGCGCGCCGGAAGGCGAGCAGCGCTTCGCGCCAGGCGAGCCTCATGCGTCGCGCTCCAGCGTGGCCGCGGCGGGCTCGCCGGAGTCGAACACGAGCTGGCCGTGATTCAGTTCGATCGTGCGGAACTTCGCCGCCCGCACGAGCTCGAGGTCGTGCGTCGCCATCAGCACGGCCGTCCCCGCGGCGTTGATGTCGCGCAGCAGCTGGAACACGCCGCGCGTCGCGCGCTCGTCGAGGTTGCCCGTGGGCTCGTCGGCCACGATGAGCATCGGGTCGTTGGCGAGCGCGCGGGCGATCGCCACGCGCTGCTGCTCACCGCCCGAGAGTTCACGGGGCAGCGCCATCCCCTTCGCGGCGAGCCCGACCTGCGCGAGCAGCTTGCCGATGCGCGCCGGGATCGCCATGCGCGACGCGCCCGTCACTTCGAGGGCGAACGCGATGTTCTCCTCCACCGTGCGGTCTTCGAGCAGCCGGAAGTCCTGGAAGATGATCCCCAGCTTGCGGCGCAGCTTGGGGACGTCGCGCCCGTGGATCGTCACCGAACTCGTGCCGGCGACCTTCACCTCGCCCGACGTCGGCCGCTCCTCGAGGTAGCTGAGCTTGAGGATGGTGCTCTTCCCCGCGCCGCTCGGTCCCGTGAGGAACGCGAACTCGCCCCGCGCCAGATGGAACGACACGTCGCGCAACGCGAACCCGGTGCGCGGGAACTCCTTCGTGACGTGCGTGAAGCGGATCATCCGTTACTTGAGCGCCTGCTCGATGTCGGCGATGAGGTCGTCGGCGT
>CAIRBD010000765.1 GCA_903876745.1 uncultured Gemmatimonadota bacterium | reverse complement strand
CGGCGCGAAGGCGGCGCTCGTCTCGTACCTTGCCGCCGACGGCGCCGCGGTGGTGAACGCCGACGATCCCGCGTGGCGCGCACTGCCGGCTTCGCCGCGCCTCGTGCGTTTCGGCACGGCGAGCGACGGCGACGTGCGCGCCGAGGGCGTGACGTTCGCGCCGCGCGGGAGCGAATGGCGCCTCGTGACGCCGCAGGGCACGGGGGCGGTGCAGCTGCCGCTCATCGGCGATTTCAACGTGGCGAACGCGTTGGGCGCGGCGGCCACGGCGTACGCGTTGGGGCTCACTGCGGACGTGATCGCCGCACGGCTCTCCTCGATGCCGCAGGTGCCGGGGCGGTTGGAGATCATCGGTGACCGGCCGGCGGTGCTGCGCGACTACGCGCACACGCCCGACGCGCTCGCGCGCGCGCTGCGGGCGCTTCGTCCGTTCACGCCGGGCGCGTTGATCGTCGTCTTCGGCGCCGGCGGTGATCGCGATCGCGGCAAACGGCCGCTGATGGGGGAGATCGCGCGCGTGCACGCCGACCGTCTGGTGGTGACGAGCGACAATCCGCGCACCGAGGATCCAGAGCGCATCCTCGACGACGTCGTCGCGCCGCTGCCGGCGGGGAGCTACGAGCGCATCGAGGACCGTCGCGCCGCCATCGCGCACGCCATCGCGCTGGCCGACCCGGCCCGCGATGTGGTGTTGCTCGCGGGGAAGGGGCACGAGACGTACCAGATCCGCGGCACCGAGAAACTCCACTTCGACGAGCGCGAGATCGTGGCCGAGATCCTGGCCGCGCGCGCGGGGGTGCACGCATGACGCCGAGTTTCTGGACGCTCGCCCGCGTGGCCGACGCGCTCGGCGGCGGCCCGCGCGACGATCGCGCACTGCGGGGCGTGTCCACCGACACGCGCACGGTGGGCACCGGCGATGTGTTCGTGGCGCTCGTGGGAGAGCACTTCGACGCGCACGACTTCCTCGCGCAGGCGGTGAAGCAGGGCGCGGCGGCGCTCGTCGTGAACGATGCGTCGCGCGCGGCGGGACTGGGTGTGCCCGTGTTCGAGGTGGAGAACACGCTGCACGCGCTGGGTGCGCTGGGGCGCTACCGGCGACGCGCGTGGGGACGGCCGGTGATCGCCATCGGTGGGTCGAACGGCAAGACGAGCACCAAGGAACTCGTGCGCGCCGCGCTCGGCGCGCGCCTGTTCGTGCACGCCACGCAGGGCAACCTGAACAATCAGGTGGGCGTGCCGCTCACGCTGCTCGCGCTCCCCGATGATGCCGACATCGCCGTGATCGAGGTGGGGACGAACATGCCAGGCGAAGTCGCGCTGTTGCGCGACATCGTGGAACCGAACATCGCGCTCGTCACGACGGTGCAGGAAGAGCATCTCGAGGGATTCGGCGACCTCGCCGGCGTGCTCGAGGAGGAAGCGTCGCTCTGCGAGGGTGTGGCGACGGCGATCGTCCCGGCCGGTGAGGAGGCGCTCATCGCGGCCGCACGATCACGCGCGGGGCGCGTGGTGGTGGCCGGCCTCGGCGCGGGCGACGTGGCCGCGACGGCGTACGGGTTGCATCCCGACGGCAGCGGCTGGCTCGATCTCGAGGCCGCGCGG
>CAIRBD010000764.1 GCA_903876745.1 uncultured Gemmatimonadota bacterium | reverse complement strand
GCGCGGATCGGCGGCGTGGGCGGCATGGAGCAGTTCGAGGGTACTGTCCTCGCTGCCGTTGTTGACGAAGATGATCTCCCACGACGCAAGGGAGGGGAGGGCGTCGAGCACCGTCCGCACCCGGTCGAGGAACACGGGGACGTTCTGTTCCTCGTTGTGGACCGGGATCGTCACCGACAGCCGGGGACGGTCGTGCGATGTGCTCGTCAAGGCGATTCCTCCCCGTCAGCGCGGGGTCAGTGCGTCAATGAGGAATGGTGCGTGCCGCGCGAAGCCCGCGCAACCACCCGATGGCGCGCGGGCCACCGCGACGCCGCAATGTTAGCTTTCCCGCCGTGCGGCGCCGGGAGTGTCGGCGCCGGCACGGTGACGCCGACACGACGAGGCAACAGGCGTGCTCTTCAACTCGTGGCAGTTCGCCCTCTTCTTCCCTGTGGTCACGGCGCTGTTCTTCGCGCTGCCGCCGCGCCGCCGCCAGTACATGCTGCTGGCGGCGAGCTGCGTGTTCTACATGGCGTTCATCCCGGCGTACCTGCTGATCATCCTCGCGCTGATCGGCATCGACTACGCCGCCGGCCTGTGGATCGAACGCGCCGAAGGGACGCGCCGGCGGATGTACCTGCTGCTGAGCCTCGTTGCGAACGTCGGCATGCTGGCCTGGTTCAAGTACATCAACTTCGCGCTCTCGAATGCCGCGCTCGCCTGGGGATTCGCCACGCACACACCCCCCGCGTCGTGGCATCTCGACATCATCCTCCCCATCGGGCTCTCGTTCCACACGTTCCAGTCGATGGCGTACACGATCGAGGTGTACAAGCGGCGGTCGCCCGCCACCCGCGACCTCGCACAGTACGCGCTGTACGTCCTGTTCTACCCGCAGCTCGTCGCCGGCCCCATCGAGCGACCGCAGCACCTCATCCATCAGCTGACGCTCGAGGAGCCGTTCGACTACGACCGCGTCACTGCGGGACTCCAGCTCATGGCGTGGGGACTCTTCAAGAAGATGGTGATCGCCGACCGCCTCGCCGTGGTCGTGGCGCAGGTGTACGACGCACCGCGGCAGTTCGGCGGCCCCGCGCTGGCCCTCGGCACGGTGTTCTTCGCCCTGCAGATCTTCTGCGATTTCTCGGGCTACTCCGACGTCGCCATCGGCGCGGCGCAGGTGATGGGGGTGAAGTTGATGCGCAACTTCGACCGCCCCTACTCCGCCCGGTCCATCGCCGAGTTCTGGCAGCGGTGGCATATATCGCTTTCGACCTGGTTCCGGGACTACGTGTATATCCCGCTGGGCGGCAACCGCGCGGCCCGGAGCCGTTGGTTCACGAACCTGCTCATCACGTTCACCGTGAGCGGGCTCTGGCACGGCGCCAAGTGGACGTTCGTGGCGTGGGGCGCGCTGAACGGCCTGTACCTGATCGCCGAGATCATGCTCGCGCCGGCGCGCGAGCGCCTCGTGGTGCTCACAGGGCTCTCGCGTGTGCCCTGGCTGCGCGCGGCGTGCGGCGTGGCGGTGACGTTCACGCTCATCTGCATCGCGTGGGTGTTCTTCCGCGCAAACACGTTCGACGACGCCACGTTCGTACTGCGGCGCATGTTCACCGACGGCGCCGGATGGCGCGGACTCGCCGGCGGTCACTTCCACGCCGCGCTGAATGGCCTGCGGAACGTCACCAAGTTCGACCTGGTGTTCATCGCCGGCGTGGTGGGCCTGATGGAGACGGTGCATTGGCTGCAGCGCAGCGGGAGCGTGCGGACGCGCATCGCGCGGCAGCCGTGGCTCGTTCGCTGGTCGCTGTACTACGCCGTGGGGTGGGGCATCCTGGCGCTGGGGCCGCAGGCGCCGCAGCAGTTCATCTACTTCCAGTTTTGACCGATGCGTCGACTCCTGCGCAAAGTGGTCGCCCTCGTCGTGCCGTTGCTGGTGCTGCTGCTCATCAAGCACGGCAAGCCCGACCTGCCGCACGCGGACGAGCGCGCCGCGTTCGACCTGTTCGATCCGGAGATCGGCTGGGTCGGCCGACCCAACCATCACGGCAACTACAAGGGCGCGGTCACCTTTGACGTGCGGCAGAACAACATCGGCATGCGGGGCCCGGATCTCGGCGTAAAGCGCCGGCCGCGCGTCCTCGTCCTCGGCGACTCGTACGTGTGGGGCTACGATGCCCAGCAAGACGTGATGTTCACCGAGGTGCTCGGCCGCCGTTTCCCGAACGCCGAGATCGTGAACGCCGGCGTGAGCGGCTACGGGACCGATCAGGAATACCTCTGGTTGCAGCGCTACTTCGAGCGCGTCAAGCCCGATGCGGTGGTGGTCGTGTTCTCGAATACCGACAACAGCGACAACGCGAGCCGGGTGATGGTCGGCTACAACAAGCCCTGGTTCACCGACGAGAACGGCACACTGGTGCTGCACGGCGTGCCGGTGGCG
>CAIRBD010000763.1 GCA_903876745.1 uncultured Gemmatimonadota bacterium | reverse complement strand
TCGCGGATCTCGCCCACCAGTTCCTCGACGAGGTCCTCGAGCGTGACCAATCCCCGCGTGGCGCCGACATCGTCCTGAATGATGGCAAGATGCACGCGCTCCCGCAGCAGGCGGCGCATCAGTTCGTCGCACCGCTCCGTGGTCCGTGCCACGACCACCTTGCGGAGCACACTCACCGGCGCCTGCGGCCGCGCCAGGAGGTCGAACGAATGGACGAGGCCTGCCACGTGATCGATGTCGCCGTCGTACACGGGGAGGCGGCTGTACTTGGACTGGGCCGCGGTGCGGATGATGTCCGCGGAGGTCGAGGCACGGTCGACCGCGACGATGTCGGCGCGGGCGGTCATCACATCGGCGACAGTCTTCTCCCCGAACTCCACCACGCCACTGATGATGGCGCTTTCGGCGGGTGCACCGACGCCCTCGAGTTCCCCTTCGCGCAACAGGTCCTCGAGCGCCTCGCGTGGCGATGCCTCGCCACTCCCCTCCCTCGCGCGCACGACCGGCCGCGTGAGCAGCGCGGCGACGTGCACCACGGGCCGGAACCCGAGTTCGAGGAGCGCGAGTGACGGCGTGAGCAACGCGACGAGTGCAGACGACCAGCGGCGGGCGATCGCGCGCGGCACGAGCTGCCCCCCGACCAACAGCGCGAGGGCGGCGCTGACGAGCGCCTGCGCGAGCGCGCCCCCGCTGGAACGGAACGCCAGTAGCGCGCCGAGCGAGAACACCAGGGACGCGATCCCCATGGCGGCGGCGATCAGCAGTCGCTGCGGCCGTTCGATGGCCGGCGATGCCCGGCCACCGCCAAGGCGGGTCTCCGCCCAATGCCGGAGCCAGATGCGGCTCACCGTGCGCACGGCGGTGGCCGCGGCCGTGAGACACGCCACCAGCAGCGTGAAGAGCAGGATCACGGCGCCGCCGCTCACGTCTCGGCTCCGGGGACCGAGCTGCGCGGCGTGAGGTACACACGCTCGACCCGGTGCCCGACGACGCGCTCGACGATGAGACGGTAGCCCGGCAAGTCGAGGATCTGTCCGGCGCGTGGCACTTGCCCGACGAGTTCGTACACCAAGCCGCCCACCGTCGTCACATCATCGCGGGTGAAGTCGTGACCGACCAGATCGCTCAACTCCTCGAGCGTGATCCGCGCCGATAGCCACAGTTCGCCCTGCTCGCCGCGCACCACCTCGGCCTCCCCGGCATCGTGCTCATCCCGGATGTCGCCGACGATGAGTTCAAGGGCGTCCTCGAGCGAGACCAACCCGGCCGTCCAGCCGAATTCGTCGGCGACGATGGCGATGTGCCGGTGCGTGGCGCGGAACTCTCTCAGCTGCGCATCCACGGTGTTTCCACCCGGGATGAACACGGCGGGACGCACGAGCGAAAGCCAGCCGCCCTCCGGCTCCGCTCCGTCGACGACCGCGGACAGGAGGTCCTTGGCATACAGGATGCCCACGACATCATCGAGGACCTCATGGAATACCACCAGCCGTGCATGCTGCGCACTGCGCACGCGGTCGACCAGCTCGGACCACGACGTCTGCTGTTCGACGCCGACGATGTCCACGCGCGGTACCATGATCTCGCGCACCGTCGTGTCGCCCAGCGAGAAGACCCCCTTGAGCATCACCGCTTCGGCCGGCGTCGCGTCGGCGGCGACGACTTCCCGGAACTGTTCGATGCTCTCCTCGCGATCGTCGGCGTTCGGCGCATTCGGCGGCAGAAGGTCGAGAAGGAACTCGTCGCACCACTGGCCGAACCCGACGACGGGACGCAGCAGGCCCTCGATGAGCGCGACGACTCCCGCGACCGGCTCGAGGGCACTCGCCGCGAGCATGTCACCGGCGCTGCGCGCGGCGACCTCGGCCAGCAGGAT
>CAIRBD010000762.1 GCA_903876745.1 uncultured Gemmatimonadota bacterium | reverse complement strand
CGCGTCGCTCATGTCGTGATGGTCACTTGGCTTGCTTCAGCGCTTCGACCACCGCGTAGTAGAACGCATTCACGCTCTGCGTGGCGCCGGAGACGTAGTCGATCTCCGGGCTCTGCCGCGCCGCGACCTGCGCCTGCAGGTGCCAGATCCACGAGCAGGAGTAGCGGGTGAGGCACTGCGTGATCTTCGCCTCGTAGATGCGGCCATCGCGGATCTCGACGGACGCCTGGATGTCGCCATGGCGGGAGCTGCCCCACCCGAGGAAGGTGCCGTCCTTGCCGTACGGACCGCGTTCGTGCTCGGCGGGCTGCTGTGAAGCGGTGTCGGCGGGGGCGGAACTGGATGCCCCCTCCGCCGCCGTGCCCGCGGGAGAAGCCGGTGCGGCCGCCACGGACGACTGTTTCGTCTCCGGGCTCTTGGCGTCTCTTGCGGTATTGGTCGTGACCGGCGCAGCGGTCGCCGGGCTGCTCGCGACTGCACCGACGGCCGTGGCCACCGGCGCATCTGGCCGCTGCGCGGGCGAGGCGGCCACGCCGTCCGGCCTTCCTGCGGGCGCGGCCATCCCCACCGTGTCGGTCCGCGGCCGGCGTGCCGACGACTCGTCCGCGAAGAGGAGCGCCGCCTGCTTGGTGCGCAGGTAGCCGGCGGCGTAGACCGTGAGGACGGCCGCCGAACCCAAGGTCACGAGGTTGTTCTTGCTCTTCTTGCTCAACGGGTACGTGGCGAAGGCGGGATTCTTCGGGAGCGTCGTCAGATAAGGACAGCTGAGACGACCTGTCCGTTACGCGGCGGGGCGCCCCACCGCTGACCGCGGCTGCCGCTTCCCAGCAGAGCGCCACGCGGACAGTTTCCGGACATCGTCCCCGTCACCGGAGCGTCCGCGCCATGCCTGTCACCCGCCTCAACGAGTTTCACGCCGCCCCCGACAAGGGTGCCGAACTCCGCGCGTTCCTCCAGTCGATCATCTCGATGATCGAGGATGCACCGGGATGCGTCTCGGTGACGCTGCTCGCGAACACGGACGATCCCACGCGTTTCGCGATCGTCGAGGAATGGCACTCCGTGGAGGCGCATCAGGCCTCGGCGCAGCGCATCCCGCCGGAGAAGATCGCCGAAGTCCGAACGTTCCTCGCGGAAGCGCCCAAGGGTGGCTACTACGAAGCCATCTAGAGCAACTGCTACTGACGTTGACGGTTGACCGTTAACGGTTAACCGTCAACCGTTAACGTCAGTAGTCGGAAGACTCGCTTTCAACTCGAGTGTCAGCATGCCACGCCTGCTCCGGTTCGCTCTCGCCTCCATCCTGTCCGTCGGCGCGTTCGCCGCGTCCGCGCAGTCGGCGCCGGTGTACGAAGCCTACGCCATCCGCTACGGCACGCTTGCCAATTTCCCGGTGCGCGGCCTCGTCGCCGGCGCCGACAGCGCGCGCCGCATGGATGTGGCGACGATGGTGTGGCTGCTCCGGGGTGGCGGCCGCACGGTACTCGTGGATGCGGGGTTCTATCGCGACGAGTTCATGAAACAGTGGAAGCCGGTGGACTACCTGCGCCCGTCCGACGCCGTGGCGGCGTTCGGCGTGCCGGCGGAGCAGGTCACCGACATCATCGTCTCGCACGTGCACTGGGATCACGCGGACGGCATCGACCTCTTCCCCAACGCGCGCATCTGGATCCAGCGCACCGAGTACGAGTACTACGTGGGCGCGGACGGCGAGGTGCTCCACGCCGGCGTCACGAAGAGCGACGCCGCGATGTTCGCCAAGCTGAAGGCCGAGGGGCGCGTCATGCTCGTCGACGGCGACGACCAGGAACCGATCCCCGGGATCCGCGTGTACACCGGCGGACGGCACACGTACGCGTCGCAGTTCGCGGGAGTGCGCACGCGCGCCGGGACGGTCGTGATCGCCTCCGACAACTGTTACCTGTACGAGAATCTCGACAAGCACGTGGCCATCGCGCAGACGTTCGATGCGGCGTCGAACCTCGCGGCACAGGCGCGCATGGGGACCATCGCGTCGAAGCCCGCCCTCATCGTGCCGGGGCACGATCCGCTGGTGTTCACGCGCTTCCCGGCGGTGAAGCCCGGCGTGGTGCGCATCGACTGACGCGCGGCCGCGGCGGTCGAGGCGCCGCCGCGCGACGGCTCACCGTCGGTAGATCGTCACCACTGTCTCGTCGATCACGCGCCGCTCCGTACCCGCGGGCAACTCGTGCGTCGCCGCGTGCTCCGCCACGAGGATCCTCGAGAAGTGGTGCGCGTGCCAGCTCGCGATCACGTGATCGAGCATCCGCGATCCGTACGGCGGATCGGCGAAGACGATGTCGTACCGGTCCGCCTCGAGGGCGGCGGCGAACGGCACCGCGTCCTTCTTGAAGACGCGCGTCTTTTCCTTCAGGCGGAACAGTCCGATGTTCGCCTTGAGCGCATGCAGGCTCGACGGTCGCGTCTCCACGAAATCCGCGCCGACGGCACCGCGCGAGATGGCCTCGATGCCGAGCGCGCCGGTGCCCGCGAACAGGTCGAGCACGCGCGCCTTCCCGAGGTCGGCGCCGAGCATCTGCATGATCGCCGTGCGCACGTTCTCCGCGGTGGGACGCACACGGTAGTCGAGCGGTGGGGTGAGGGTGCGCCCACCGAACTTGCCGCTGACGACTCTCACTTGCTCTTCCCGGCGGCGCGCAACGCGTCGCTCACTTTCTTCTGGTGGGCGATCAGGTCGGGGTCGGTCGGGAACCTCTTGACCGCCTCGTTGGCGAGAGCGAGCGCTTCTTTGTCGTGTCCCGACCAGAACTGCACGTCGATGAGTGCCGACCAGCCGTCCGAGTAGTTTGGCGCGCGCTCCACGAGGTCCTTCAGCACCACGCGGGCGTCGTCGAACTTGTTCTGCCACGAGTAGGTGCGTCCGAGCAGCGCGCGCGCATCGTGATAGTTGGGCGCGTCGCGGAGCAGCTTGCGCGCGATGATCTGCGCCGTGGCGAAATCCTTGGCGATCGCCTTCTCGCGGGCGATCGTGTACAGCTGTTCGGGGTTCTTGCCGCCGAGCCCAAGTCTCGCGAACACCGAGTCGCCGGCCACCGCGTCACGCAGTTCTGCGGAGTCGGCCGCGGTGCCGGGGTAGATGTGGTCGCCACCGGTGACGAAACGACTCACCGCGCGGGCCCGCTCCAGCTTGGCGCGCACCGCGGCGATCGCGGCGCCGTCTGACGATTCGCGCATCACGAACCCGTCGCCGATCGTGAACAGCTGCTCGCCGCTCAGGAACGACAGCCCATCGATGTACTCGTCCATCTGGTTCTTCACGCGCATCAGCGCCACGGAGTGCACGTTGCGGAACTGCGAGGCGGTGTCGATCCCCGCGCCGAGCCACGGCACCGTGTCGGGAAAACTCATCCCATAGTTGTTGTGCAGCAACGCGAGAAGGCTCGGCGCCACGTCGAGATGCGTCGACACCGCCTTGATGTGCTGCGGCGCCTTGAGCATCGGCGAGTAGATGAGGAACGGCACCCGATAACGGTCGGCGCGGCCGAGCGGCGGGATGGGGATGATCCGGTGATCGCCGGTGATGATGAAGATCGTGCGGCCGTAATCGGCACGTTTCGCGTACTCGGCGAGGAAGTACCGGATCGCGTCGTCCGTATACAGCAGCGTCTCGAAGACGCCGGCGTACTTATTGATCTCGTCGCGTCGCGACGAGGGCATCTGCAGCGCCGCAAGCCGCTTCTCGAACTGCGCCGTGTACTCCGCTGTGTTGGGCGGGATGAACGGCTCGTGCGTGGTGATGGTGAGGAACACGTCGAGCCGCGGACGCGTACTGCCCGACCCGTAGGAGGCAAGCGCCCGCCGGAACAGGTCGCGGTCGCCGTAGCCCCAGCTGAACCCCTGCTCGCCGGGTTGCTTCTCGTACCCCGCGCCGAACTTCTTCGCGTCGATGAGGCTGTCCACCTTCTGGCGCCCCATGAACACGTCGATCATGTCGTAGTGCCCGTCGGTGCCGGTGAAGTAGTTGGTGGCATACCCGCGCGTGCGCAGCAGGCTGACGAGACTCAGGTGCGGCGGCATCCGAGCGCCGAGTTCCATGAACCCGGCTTCAGCGTGCGGCAGCGACCCGAGCAGCGACGAGAGCACGCCGAACGTGCGCCCCGAGGTGCTCATGAAGTTGTCGAAGGCGAGGCTTCGCTGCGACAGCGAGTCGAGGAACGGCGTGAAGCCGCCGTAGGGCGCACCCTCGCCGACGAAATCGCGCCCCAGCCCCTCGACGACGATGAACACGATGTTGGGCTTCTGAGCGCCCGTGTTGAAATGCGGGCCGAGGACGTCGTCGTACTTCGCGGGGTGCAGCAGCGGATACCCGCTGAGTGCCGGGCCGGACGGTGTGGGCACCACCGACGCCCGCGCAGCGAAGTGCCCGATCGTCTTCCCGCCGAAGTAGGCGCTCTTGTTGACCGACAGGAAATAGGCGCCGTCGGTCGTGAAGCTCGAGGGGCTCGGCGTGAGCGCACCCGGCAGGACCGCAGAGAAGATCGCGAACAGGAGGAACGCCGCCGTTCCCACGTTGCCCGGCGCCCGCGCCGCCGCCATGCCGCTCGCGATCCAGGCGATGAAACCGAACACGAAGTAGGGGACGATCTTCGAGGCGCCGATGCTCGTGGACGATGACGTGGTCTCGCGGATCTCCTGCAGCGAATAGCCGAAGAGGTCGGCGCCCAGCGGCACGAAGGTCACGGCGAAGTACTGCACGAGCATCACGCTCACGACGGTCGCGATCACCAGGAGGATACGGTGCGCGACGCGTGCCCCAGCCGGCGTGAAGTGCGCCGCGGCGAGCAACGGGATCGCGAGCGCGGCGGCAAGACACCCCGTGAACCCCAGGTCGCTGAACAACCCGAACGCGATCGCGCGGAACGTGCCGTCTGGGAGCACGTGCGCCTGGCGCGCGACGAACACCTCGTACGCGCGCAGCAACACCAGCACCGGCACGATAGACAGGCTCAGCGCCGTGAACGATGAGGCGTTCTTCTGCAGCCGCTGCGCGGCGGACTGCGGCGCCAGCACGGTGTTCAGAAGAGCACCTTCACGCCGGCCGCGAGCGTCCAGCTCCGGCGATGCTTGCCCGAGTCCAGCTCTTCGTCGTCGTAGCCCGCCGTCCACGTGCCAAGCACCTGTTTTTGGAGATCGCCGGAACCCTGCAACGCCGCGCTGAAAGCGTGCGTGCGCGTGAGCGCGGCGGGGTCCGGACTGATCTGATCGGGCGGCGCACTGCCGTAGCCCACGCGCGCTCCGAGATAGTGGTCGCTGTCCTCGAAGTAGCGGCGCGCCGTGAGATTCGCCGACGCCGACGTGCCCGTGTCCTTGGGGCGCACGTACGGACGCAGCGAGAACCAGTAGTTCCCCACGTACTTGCCGACGGCGCCCGTGATCATCGTGACCGGCGTGCCGTTGAAGCGGAGCTGCCGGTAGCCGAGCGATGCCTCCCACGCCTCGGGGAGACTCGCGAACAGTTCCGCGCCGGAGCGCCACGCGGGAAAGATGTCCGAGGCGCTGTACCCGAGGTTCAGGTACGCGTACATGTTCTTCGAGAGGCGGGGGTAGGCGTCCACCTCGAGTTGTTCGCCGCTGCTGCCGAACCGGTTGGCGTAGTTCACGCGCGCGAAGACCGAGCCGTCGGCGGTGCGCCGGCCGACCGTGAGCGCCGCGAGCTGCCAGGCGTCGATATCGCCGCCGAACGACTGGTAGCTGTAGTCAGCGCCGACCGAGAGCGTCGGCTTCGCGTCCTTGCGCAACTCCGACGCCTCCTGGGCGTGCGTCGTGGCAGGACGGACGAGCATGACCGTCAGGGCGAGGGCGGCAGCCGGACGGGCAAGACGGCGAGTGTATGGAGCGCGCATCGGGAATCGAGGTGCGGGACAACCGGCGAAGTTCCTACCATATTATATAGGATGCGGACGCCAGAGAGGAACATGACGGAAGTCTCCCGCTCTTCGATACGCGCGCGCCTGCGCACTGCGGCTGTGTGCCTGGTGTCGAGCGTCGCCGTGCCGGCCGTGGCGATGGCGCAGGTACCCAGCCGCGCGCCGTCGGCCGTGGACAACCGGCACACCGCCGCCGACGTGCGCTTCATGCAGGGAATGATCACGCACCACGCGCAGGCCGTCGTGATGTCGGCGCTCATCCCGCAGCGCACCGACAACAAGACGCTCCGCATGCTCGGCGAGCGCATCACGGTGAGCCAGCGCGACGAGATCGCGATGATGCGCAGCTGGCTCGCGGATCGGAAGGAATGGGCGCCCGATCCGCTCGCGCCGAACGCGATGGGCGGGCACGACATGTCGATGCCCGGGATGAAGGCCGATGCCATGATGCCCGGGATGCTTACGCCGGAGCAGATGACGCAGCTTGCGCAGGCGAACGGGAAGGAGTTCGAGAAACTGTTCCTCGCCGGCATGATCCAGCACCACGGCGGCGCGCTCACGATGGTGGCGGAACTGTTCGCTTCGCCGGGCGCGGGGCAGGAAGGGACGATGTTCCGCTTCGCGTCGGATGTGGATGCCGATCAGCGCGCCGAGATCACACGAATGAAGGCGATGCTCGCCGCCCTGCAGAAATAGCGTTGCACACGCCGTCGCCCGCTGCCGGGCACCGGCGGTTCCACCGTTTCCCCAACCGAAAGAGATGATGACGACCGATTCACACGTTCGGCGCTTCGGCGCGCGCATGGCCCTCTCGCTCGTCACGGCACTGGCCGTGATCGCCCCGAACGCCGGTGCGCAGGCCACGGCCAGCACCACCGATCCGCGCGCTTCGCTCAAGGCCGGGCTGCAGGATGCCGCCGAGGCCATCCAGAACCTGAAGCTCGTCTCGCACCGGCCGCGCCCCGAGGGCTTCTACAACGCCGCGAACTCGAGCGATTTCAGCCTGATCAATTCCGATCTCGCCTTCAGCGGCAAGTACGTGTTCCAGGGGAGCTACCACGGCGTGCAGGTGTGGGACATGTCGAACCCCGCCGCGCCCACGCTGCGCGTGGCGTTCCCGTGCCCCGGCGGCCAGGGCGACGTGAGCGTGTGGAAAAACCTCCTCTTCATGTCGGTCGAGGAGACGAGCGCCCGCCTCGACTGCGGCGCACAGGGAGTGAAAGACACGGTGAGCACGGAGCGGTTCCGCGGCGTGCGTATCTTCGACATCACCGACATGGACCACTGGAAGCAGGTGGCCGACGTGCAGACCTGCCGCGGCTCGCACACGCACACCATCGTGCCCGACCCCAAGGACAAGACCGTCATCTACGTGTACGTGTCGGGGACGAGCGTCGTGCGCTCCGGGAACGAACTCGCCGGCTGCTCGGGCGCGCGTCCCGAGACCGACACCACGAGTTCGCTCTTCCGCATCGACGTCATCAAGGTGCCGCTCGCCAAGCCGCAGGACGCGAAAGTCATCGCCAATCCTCGCATCTTCGCCGACTCCACCGGCGCCATCGCGGGTCTGTGGAAGGGCGGCGCGCACGGCGAAGGCACGCAGACCACGAGCGAGACCAACCAGTGCCACGACATCACCGTGTATCCGGCGATCGGGCTCGCCGCCGGTGCCTGCTCGGGAAACGGCATCCTGATCGACATCCGCGACCCAGCCAAGCCGAAGCGCGTGGCCGAGGTGATGGACCCGAACTTCGCCTACTGGCACTCGGCCACGTTCAACAACGACGGCTCGAAGGTGCTCTATACGGATGAGTGGGGCGGCGGTACCGCGCCGCGCTGCCGCGCGACCGACAAGATGCTCTGGGGCGCCGACGCCATCTTCACCATCGCGAACAAGAAGATGACGCCGGCCGGTTTCTACAAACTCCCCACCGCGCAGACCGACAAGGAGAACTGCGTGGCGCACAACGGCAACCTCATCCCGGTGCCGGGGCGCGACATCATGGTGCAGGCGTGGTATCAGGGCGGCCTTTCGATCTTCGACTTCACCGACGCCAAGAAGCCGACCGAGATCGCGTACTTCGACCGCGGCCCGGTCGACTCCACCAAGCTCACCCTCGCCGGCTTCTGGTCGGTGTACTGGCACAACGGCTACATCTACGGTTCCGAGATCGCGCGCGGCATCGACGTGTTCCAGCTCACGCCGAGCGACATGCTCACGCAGAACGAGATCGACGCCGCAAAGACGGTGACGTTCGAGACGCTCAATCCCCAGAACCAGCCGCAGCTCAAGTGGCCGGCGAGCTTCGCGCTGGCGCGGGCGTATCTTGATCAGCTCGGTCGCAGCAAGGGCCTCGCGGCCGACAAGGCGACGGCGGTGGCCGCCGACCTCGCCGCGGCCGAGAAGGCCACGGGCGCGAAGCGGAAGGCGGCGCTCGAGAAGCTCGGCACCGCCATCGACGCCGAAGTCTCGAAGTCGGCCGATCCGGGCAAAGTGCTCGCGTTGGGCGGGGCCGTGAAGGGGCTCGCGGCAGCGACGAAGTAGCGGTCTCCTTGCCGGCACGCTCGTGAGCGTGCAGAATCTGGGGCGCCCGGGTGACCGGGCGCCCCATTCTCTTTCCGGTAGGGTCGCATGCATCTCACGTCGCGCCGCGCCATTCGCCTCGCATCCCTCGTCGCATTCGCGACGGCCACGCTCGCTCTCCCCCTCGCCGCACAGCGCGGCGGTGGAGGCGGAGGCGGAGGCGACTCCACCCGCGCGACGCTTCCGCTCACGCCCACCAAACCGCTCAAGTTCAGCACCGACGAAGGCACCTGGATGTCGCTCGACGTCTCGCCCGACGGCAAGACGATCGCGTTCGACCTCCTCGGCGATTTGTATACAATTCCCGTCAGCGGAGGCGCCGCCAAGCGCCTCACCAGCGGCCAGCAGTTCGATGGCCAGCCGCACTTCTCGCCCGACGGCAAGACCATCGTCTTCACGAGCGACAAGACCGGCAGCGACGCCCTCTGGCTGATGAACGCCGACGGCACCAACCCGCGCGCCATCACGCGCGAGGAACAGCGCAACTTCATCTCGCCCACGTGGAGTCCCGACGGCAAGTACATCGTCGTCTCCAAGAACGCGGCACTCTTCGGTTCGGCGTACGACCTGTGGATGTACCACAAGGACGGCGGCGCCGGCATCAAGCTCACCGGTAACGAGCCTGCGCCCGCTGCGGGCGCGCGCGCCGGCGGACCGGGCGGCAACGCGCTCAACAACTTCGTGGGACCCGCGTTCGGCAAAGACGCGCGTTACATCTACACGGCCGCGCGCAACGGTGCCGGCGGCTACAACCAGACCTCGCTCGGCTGGCAGATCGGCGTGTTCGACCGCGAGACGGGGCACACCTACATCCGCACGAATGCCAACGGCTCCGGGATGCGCCCCGCGCTCTCCCCCGACGGCAAGTGGCTCGTGTACGCCACGCGCAACGACTCGCTGACGGCGCTGCGTATCCGCGACCTCGCCACCGGCGACGAACACTGGCTCGCGCCGAACGTACAGCGCGACGATCAGGAATCGCGCTTCTCGCGCGACCTCGTGCCCCCGTACACGTTCACCCCCGACAGCAAGTCGGTGATCGCCGCGCACCACGGTCACTTCTGGAAGATCGACGTCGCCGACGGCAAACAGACGATGATCCCGTTCACCGCCGAGGTGGACCAGATGATCGCCGGCGCCATCAAGGGTGAGTATCCGGTGAACGACTCCACGTTGAACGTGCGCCAGATCCGTACGCCGGTCACGTCACCTGATGGCAAGCGGCTTGCCTTCGTGGCGCTCGACAAGCTGTGGATGATCGACCTCCCCGCCGGTAAGGCGAAGCGCGTCACCGCGACCGCGAACCTCGGCGAGTTCTCCCCCGCCTGGTCGCCCGACGGCAAGTACCTCGCCTACGTCACGTGGAACGAAGCCGGCGGCGGCGATCTCTACCGCATCAGCACCGACGGCAAGGGCAAGCCGGAGAAGCTCTCCACGCAGGCCGGCTTCTACGACAAGCTCACCTACTCCGCCGACGGCAAGAAGCTCGTTGTGGCGCGCGGTCCGCGTGAAATGCGCCGCGACCGCGACGAACTCGGCGGCAACAACGCCGAAGCGGCCGGTGTGGAGCTCGTGTACCTCCCCGCCACCGGCGGCGCGTTCACGACCATCACGCCGCTCACGCGCTATGGTCAGCCGCACGTCGGGCCCGACTCGGGGCGCATCTATATCTACGAGCCGTCCGAAGGGCTCGTCTCCATCCGCTGGGACGGCACCGACCGCAAGGCGCTGCTCAAGGCGACGATGGGCGGCGGTGGTGGAGGTGGCGGCGGCGGTGGCGCGAGCGAAGTGCTGCTCTCCCCCGATGGCGAGC
The DNA here is from genome assembly GCA_903876745.1 of uncultured Gemmatimonadota bacterium. GTDB lineage: Bacteria > Gemmatimonadota > Gemmatimonadetes > Gemmatimonadales > Gemmatimonadaceae > Fen-1231. Next base: position 92 of record CAIRBD010000762.1, on the reverse strand, counting down.
GCGCCCTCGTGCTGGGCGGCACCAACCTCTACATCGTGAACGCCGTGCCGATGGCCGGCACCACGCAGACGGTGAACCTTTCGAATCCCGCG
>CAIRBD010000761.1 GCA_903876745.1 uncultured Gemmatimonadota bacterium | reverse complement strand
GGCCACGGCGGTGGCGAGCGAGGCGGCCTCGAGCGGCGATTCCATCGCCTGGCTGCCCACGAGCAGCACCGGCCGCTGCGCGGCGTCGAGGAGGGCGCGCGCCTTCGCGACGGCGCGCTTCGCCGGGCGCGTGCGCTTCACCGGTGCCGGCGCCGTTGTGTCATCCGGCGGCGCGCCTGTGCCGAGTGCGTTCCTAAGGTGCCGCTCGAGATACCAGCGTTCGATGCGCTTCGCGAACGGCGCGTCCGCCGGGAGCGGCTTCACCACACCGTACATCTCGCGCACGAGGGCTTCGTCGTACAGCAGGTCCACCGGGCATTCCAGTGCCACCGGGCCGCACACACCCTCGCGCGCCGTCGCCACGGCACGTTCGAACATCGGGATCAGATCCTCCGCGCGGTCCACCTGACCCGCCCATTTCACGTGCGGGCGCACGGCGGACATCTGGTCGATGTCCTGCAGCGATCCGCGGCCGCGCAGCACCGTCGCGGTGGCGCCGCAGAGGAGCACCACGGGCGACCGCGCCATCAGCGCGTTGCGGAGCGGCGTGAGGGCGTTGGTGAGTCCGGGCCCCGCGGTGACGGCGGCGACGCCGACCGTGCCCGTGAGCCGCGCCATCGCGTCGGCCGCGAACACGGCGTTCGCTTCGTCGCGCACGTCCACGATGCGGATGCCGAGCCGTTTGGCCGAGACGAAGATCGGCGAGATGTGCCCGCCGGGGAGCGTGAACATCGTCTGCACGCCGTGGCGCACGAGCGCGGCGGCGAGGCGGTCGCCGCCGGTGGGCGGGCGGTGCACGGAGTCGGTCGTCATCGGACGAAAACTATCGGCGGGCGCGTCAATAGGCCTTCGCGCCGTCGATCATGTCGCGCACGGCGCCGTCGTACGCCTCCACCGCGAGCCGGTCGCGCGTGAGGAGCGACACGACGATCCCCACGAGGAACGAACCCGGGATCGTGACGATCGCGGGATTCTTCAGCGCGAACCACGCGCTCTCGTGCTTGAGGATGTCCACCTGGATCACCGGGGACAGATAGATGAGCAGCAGCGTCGCCACCGTGCCGAAGAGCATCGACGACACCGCCCCCTGCGTGGTGCAGCGTCGCCAGAAGATGGAGAGCACGAGGGCGGGGAAGTTCGCGCTCGCCGCGATGGCGAAGGCGAGACTCACCATGAACGCCACGTTCTGCCCCTTGAAGGTGATCCCGAGCAGCACGGCCACGACGCCAAGGAAGAGCGTGGCGCCGCGCGCGACCTTGAGCTCCTCGCCGGGCTTGGCGTGGCCCCCGCGAACGACACTCGTCCACAGGTCGTGCGAGAGCGCGGCCGCCCCGCTCAGCGTGAGCCCGGCCACCACGGCGAGGATCGTCGCGAACGCGACCGCCGCGATGAATCCGAGGAACGGCGTGCCCCCGAGGAACTCGGCGAGTAGGGGCGCCGCCATGTTGCCCCCCTTGTCGATCGCCTTGATCGCATCGGGACCTACGAGCACCATCGCGCCGAAGCCGAGGATGAACGTGAGCAGATAGAAGAAGCCGATGAGCCCGGTCGCGTAGAACACCGACTTGCGCGCCGCACGCGCGTCCGGCACGGTGTAGAAACGCATCAGGATGTGCGGGAGCCCCGCCGTGCCGAACATCAGCGCCATCCCCAGCGAGATGGTGTCGAGCGGATTCGAGACCAGCTTGCCCGGCGCGAGCACGCCGTCGCCGTATTTCGCGGCCGCCGCCGCGAACAGCGCGACCGGATTGAATCCGAACTTCGCCAGCACCATCCCCGCGAGCAGCGCCGCGCCGGCCAGCAGGAGCCCCGCCTTCACGATCTGTACCCAGGTGGTGGCGATCATCCCGCCGAACAGCACGTACGCGATCATCGCCACACCCACGATCACCACCGCCGTCTCGTACGAGAGTCCGAACATCAGCTTGATGAGCGAACCGGCGCCCACCATCTGCGCGATCAGATAGAAGATCACCGTGGAGAGCGTGCCGAGCGCCGCCGCGAGACGCACCGGCGTGTGTTTGAGACGCGTGGCCACGACGTCGGCGAACGTATACCGGCCGAGGTTGCGCAGCGGCTCGGCGACGAGGAACAGCACCACCGGCCACCCCACGAGCCACCCCGTGGAATAGATGAGCCCGTCGAAGCCCGTCGTGGACACGAGCCCCGCGATCCCGAGGAAGCTCGCCGCGCTCATGTAGTCGCCGGCGAGCGCGAACCCGTTCTGCGCCGCGCTGATGCTCCGCCCGGCCGCGTAGAACTGTTCGGTGGTGCGCGTCTTGCGCGCCGCCCAGTACGTGATGCCGAGCGTGATCGCGATGAACAGAAAGAAGAACCCCATCGCGACGGCGTTCGGCTGGCCGATGGCCGTCGCCGGCGCAGGGGCCGTGAGCGCGGCCGTCGCCGGCGCGGCCTGGCGCAGCAGGAGCAGGGCGCTCACTGGCCGCTCTCCTTGAGTGCGGCGAGCGCCGGATCGTACCGGTCGTTCGCCCACGTCACGTAGCCCCACGTGAGCAGCCAGCTCGCCACGATCACGAGGGCGCCCAGCAGGATCCCCACCGACAGCCCCGGCATGAGCAGCGAGCCGACGAAGGCCTTGCGATACGCGATGAGCGCGATGAAGCCGAAGTAGATCACCATCACGCACGCCGTGAGGACGATCGCGACGCGCCAGCGGCGCGCCGCGAGCGCATGGTGGGCTGCACTCACCGGGACCTCCATTCGTGGGTGACCCGCGCCGACACGATGTAGTCGAGCTTCGGGAAGTCCTTGATGAGGTACGCGTTCCCTTCCTTGGCGATGCGCTCCTGGCTCGGTCCCTTCCCGCGGGGCGCCCCGTCGCCGTAGCCCTTGTAGAGCGAGTCCACCACCGACATCCCGTCCACCACCTGCGCGACGACGGCGAATCCTTGCGGGTCGAGACGGCTGTTGTCCTTGTAGCTGATGAACAGCTGCGTCGTGCGCGTGTTCTTGCCCCCCGCGGCGAAACTCAACGTGCCGCGCACGTTGCTGCGCCGCACCGTGTCGTCGGGGATGCGTCGGTTCTTCCATGCCGCGGCCACGGCGGTGTCGCCGCTCATGCCGAACTGCGTGACGAAGTTGTCCACCGTGCGGAAGAACCGCGCGCCGTCGTAGAACCCGGCGCTGAACAGGTAATACAGCCGGTCGGCACCGTGCGGCGCCCAGTCGCGGTGCACGCGCAGCAGCACGTCGCCGCGCGACGTCGTGAGTGTCACCGTGAAACTGTCCGGTGCCGCCGCGTCGAGGTGCGCCACGTCGGGTTTCAACAGTGATCGGGGACTCGCGCAGGCGCCGGCCGCGAGAGCGGCGAGGGCGAAGAGGTGTCTGGCTCGCATGCGCGGTAACCTGTTACACGGCGGTAGCATCGGCAAGAACGGGCGGCATCGTGACGCTGGTGACCGGCCCGGGGTTTGACCATCATTCGCCGATGACCAGCCCCGACCGCACCACCATCAGAAGTCACCGCGAGCGTGCCGTGCCAGACGAAGCGCCCGCCATCCTCGCCGCGGGGTACGTCGCGCACGTCGGGATCGTCGACGGCGAAGGACCGGTCGTCATCCCCATGTCATACCAGTACGACGCGCTCGAGCCCGACCTCATCTACCTGCACGGCGCCCATCACAGCCGCCTCATGCAGGCGGTGGCCGACGGCGCCCCGGCGTGCATCACTGTCACGATGACCGACGGCGTCGTCCTCTCCAAGACGGCGCTCAATCACTCGGTGAATTATCGCAGCGTGGTCTGTTTCTGCCGTGCGGACGACGCGCAGCCCGGCCGCGAACGGCAGCGCGAGGTGCTCGCGCAGATGATCGCGCGCTACACGCCCGGCCGCACCGAGGGAGTGGACTACGCTGTCATACCGGACAAGCACCTCGAGACGACGTCGTTCGTAGCCATGCGCATTTCCGGGATGAGCGCGAAGATGCGCACCGGCGGACCCAAGGGCCCCGGCGACGACGATGCGGCGGTGCCGGG
>CAIRBD010000760.1 GCA_903876745.1 uncultured Gemmatimonadota bacterium | reverse complement strand
ATCAAGAAGAGCTACGAGGAGTACGTGGAGCAGGTGGGCAAGGATTTCGCCGAGAGCACGACACACTTCCAGGACGCGTTGAACGACGTCCTCGCGGGCGGCAAGAAGATGTTCTGACCGCGGGGGCATCGCACTAGAGCGAACCCCCGCATCCCGCTAGATTCCGAGGTGTCCGCGAGCCGTTTCTCCGATTGGCGGAGGACGGCTCGCCGCGTATCTCCCCACCCGACCTCCGATGGCCGAATCCGAACGCACCAAGTCCCTCAAGAACGATCAGACGCGCCTCGCGGAGCTGCGGAGGTTCCTTTGACCTGGATGGCAAGCGCGCCGCGCTGACCACCCTGGAAGCGGAGATGGCCGGCGGTGCGTTCTGGAACAGCCAGGAGCGCGCTAAAGAGGTCGTCGCGCAGGTGAAGTCGCTGCGGGTGTGGATCGAACCGTTCGACAAGCTCTGGTCGCGCTCGCAGAGCGCGCTCGAGATGGACGAGATGCTTGAAGCCGATCCGGACCCGGACATGATCGCCGAGGTGGAGCGCGAGGCGTCGTCCATCCGCGAGGAGACGGACGCATTCAAGCTCAAGTCGCTCTTGCAGGGACGCGATGATTGGCGTGACGCGCAAGTGGAGATCTCGGCGGGGGCGGGCGGGACGGAGGCGCAGGACTGGGCGCAGATGCTGATGCGCATGTACACGCGCTGGGCCGAGCGTCGCGGCTACTCGGTGGAGATCCTCGACATGAGCGAGGGCGAAGAAGCCGGGATCAAGGGCGCCGTGCTCGAGATCAAGGGGTTGTATTCGTTTGGGTTCCTGAAGCCGGAAGCCGGCGTGCACCGTCTCGTGCGCATCTCGCCGTTCGACTCGCAGGCGCGCCGTCACACGAGTTTCGCCTCGATCTTCGTCTACCCGGTGGTGGACAACGAGATCAACATCGAGATCCGCGACGACGACATCAAGATGGATGTGTTCCGCGCGTCGGGCGCCGGCGGTCAGCACGTGAACAAGACGAGTTCGGCGGTGCGCCTGACGCACATCCCGTCGGGCATCGTGGTGACCTGCCAGCAGGAGCGCAGCCAGGGGAAGAACCGCGCGACCGCGATGAAGCAGCTGAAGAACCGGCTGTACCAACTCGAGGCGGAGAAGCAGGCGGCGGTGAAGGCGAAGATGGACGCGAACAAACAGGACGTGTCGTTCGGCAGCCAGATCCGCAGCTATGTGTTCCAGCCGTACACGATGGTCAACGACCATCGCACGGAACTGAAGATCACCGATGTGCAGAAGGTGATGGACGGCGCGATCGACCCGTTCATCGAGGAATACCTCAAACAGCACGGCGGCGCGAAGGGGGGGATGGCGTGAGCGACGAACCACAGGATGCATCGCGGGACGACCTGAACTTCGTGATGAAGGCGCGGCGGGAGAAGCTCGACGCGCTCGTCGCGCAGGGCGTGGCACCGTTCGCGTACGGATTCGACCGCTCGCATCTCGCCGCCGACGCGATCCCGCTGTTGCCGGACGGCGCCGAGGCCGAGGGACCCGAGGTCGCGTTGGCCGGACGCATCGTCGCGTGGCGCGCGCACGGCAAGACGACGTTCGCGCACCTTGCCGACGCGAGCGGGCGCATCCAGCTCTATTTCCGCAAGGACGGCGTGGGCGACGCGCAGTGGGCGATGCTCGAGGCGTTCGACCTCGGCGACATCGTGGGCGTGCGCGGACCGCTGTTCCGCACGCGCACGGGCGAAGTCACCGTGCGAGTGGAACGGGTGGAGATGCTCGCGAAGGCGCTGCGTCCGCTGCCGTTCGGAAAAGAAGAAGTCGTCGACGGCAAGGTCGTGCGCCACTCGGCGTTCAGCGACGGCGAGATGCGGTCGCGGCAGCGCTACGCGGATCTCGCCGTGCATCCGGAGGTGCGCGCGCTGTTCCGTGCCCGCTCCAAGATGACGGGCGCGATCCGGTCGTTCCTCGAGGGGCACGAGTTCCTCGAGGTGGAGACGCCGGTGCTGCAGCCGCTGTACGGCGGCGCGGCGGCAAAGCCGTTCGTGACGCACCACAATGCGCTCGACATGCCGTTGTATCTGCGCATCGCGGACGAGCTGTACCTGAAGCGTCTGGTGGTGGGCGGGCTGGACCGTGTGTACGAGATTGGGCACGACTTCCGCAACGAGGGCATCGACCGGACGCACAATCCGGAGT
>CAIRBD010000759.1 GCA_903876745.1 uncultured Gemmatimonadota bacterium | reverse complement strand
GCGTTGATGACGATGACGTTGTCGCCGGTATCCATGTGGGGCGTGAACATCGGCTTGTGCTTGCCGCGGATGATCCGCGCGATTTCGGTCGCCAGGCGACCAAGCACCATGCCATCCGCGTCGACGATGAACCACTTGTGCTCGAACTCGACGGGACGTGCGCTGTACGTGGACTGAGACTGAGACATCAGATAACAGGAACTGAAGGAGTGCAGCGCCTCACCGGTGCAGAGTGCAACCCGGGTCTCGGCCGCCCGAAGGCGTTTTGACACAGACACCTAAGATAGACAAGCACTTAGGTGCTGTCAACGTGGAGGGGCCGCTACTCGAACTCGACGAGCAGTGCGCCCTTGTCGACCGCGGTGCCGATGATCGCGTGCACGGCCCTGACGGTGCCGGCCGCCGGCGCGCGCAGCTCATTCTCCATCTTCATGGCCTCCATCGCCACGATCGCCTGCCCCGCGGCCACCAGATCGCCGGGCGCCACGAACACGCGCACGATGAGTCCGGGCATCGGCGCCACCAACGGCTGCGGTCCCTGGGGTCCGCCCGACGCCGCCGACAGATCACGGATGGCGCGCGCCCGCTCGTCGAGGGCTTCCACGGCGTGGCGGCGGCCGTCGATGTGCAGCACGTACCGCCCGCGCGCGCCGTCACGCCGCGCCGTGACACGGTGCATCACGCCGTCGATCGCGACGAGATGCACCGGCGTGCCGGGCACGTCGGCGAGGTGCGCGCGCTGCGCCGGTCCGCCGTTCACACGCACGGTCTCGCCGTCGAGTTCCACTTCGACCCGCGCGCCGTCGATGTCCACGAAGTACTTCACGGTGACTCCTCGGGTACGAGCACGCACACCGTCTCGACGTGCGCGGTCTGCGGAAACATATCGAATGCGGTGACGTCCGCGATGCGCCATCCGCCCAGCCGCGACACGTCGCGGGCGAGCGTTCCGGGGTCGCAACTCACATAGACGAGCGCGCGCGCCGGGTGCGGGACCGCCGCGAGCACCGCCGTGACGCGCGCGTCCACGCCGCCGCGCGGCGGGTTGAGGATCACGAGATCGGCCGGCAACGCGGCCGGCAGCGCATCCTCGACGCGCGCCGCGATCGCCCGCGATCCCGCCGCGAGCCGTGAGGCGCTGAACGCCGTCGCCTCGCGGTCGAGTTCGATGGCCGTCACGCGGCATCCGCCCGCGGCGAGCCGCGCCGCGACGTCACCCGCGCCGGCGTAGGCGTCCACCACCGTCGCGGGAGCGAAGGCGCGCACACGGTCGACCACGAAGTCGGCGAGCATCGCGCCGACCTCCGGGTTCACCTGCGCGAACGACGCGCCCGGTTCGTCGTGACTGCGCCGGTCGAGCAGCAGCCGACGCGTATGCCCCTCGGGCACCCACCAGATGGCGTCCACCGACGGCACCCGTGCCGCGAACGCGTCGCAGTCGGTCCACTGTGCACCGCCCTCAAGCACGAACGACGCGCCGGCTGACGTCAGACGCACGCTGCCGCGCAGGCGCGCGTCCGGAGGAAGGCAGGGCGCCGCCGCCATCACCTCGCGCCACACGGCGAGCAGCGCGGGATCGGCGATGCGGCACTCGTCGAGCGCGAACACGCGGTCGGGGTCGTCGTAGGCGTGCAAGCCCGCTCGCACGCCACCGGCGTCGCGGCGGATGGCCAGCGAGAGCTTGCGCCGGTACGCCCACGCACCCGCGCCGGCGCGCATCTCCGGCAGCGCCACGTCGCGGCGCGCGATGCGCCGCAGGGAGTCCTGGATGATGTGGCGCTTGGCCTCCCGCTGCGCATCGAGACGAAGATGCTGCAGCTGGCACCCGCCGCAGGCGTCGCGGTCGTAGTGCACGCAGGCGGGCGCGATACGGCCGGGACCCGGCGTCTCGACGCGTTCGATGTGCCCGCGCGCGAGCCGCCCCTTCTGCGTGACGCGCGCCAGCACGCGGTCCCCCGGCGCCGCACGCGGCACGAACACCACCAACCCGTCGTGGCGCGCGACGCCGTCGCCGCCGGCCGCGACGG
>CAIRBD010000758.1 GCA_903876745.1 uncultured Gemmatimonadota bacterium | reverse complement strand
GCGCCCGGACGCGTCGCGGGCCGACAGCAATACTGTACAACCAATGGTGGTCGATGCGCAATAGTGGATTCGCGCTTTCTTCCGATCATGCGATCGCGCCGTCGCGACCTTACACGATGTCTTTCGACGCCTGCGCGTAGCCGCCCGCATTCACCACGTGACGATATCCGAGTCGCTGCATGGTCGTCGCGGCGACCGCGGAACGTCCGCCGCTGGCGCAATACACGATGATGCGCGCGTCCTTCGCGATGTCGCCGCGCGTCGCGAGCGCCTCCTCGAGACGGTCCACCGGGATGCACTCCGCGCCCTTCACGTGGCCCATCCAGAACTCGAGCTTGGTGCGCACGTCGATCACGTGAGTGTACGCCTGATTGCGATACGTCGGCACGGCATCCTCTGCGGGAAAAGTCGTTAGTCAAATATATAGTTATACAGTAACATAACAAGCCGCCGCGCGCGGGCCCGCTCGACCGGGCGCGGAACACGGACATCCCCGCATGGTCGGCGACCGTCCCATGTCCTTCGGTGCGATGCCATGTAACTTTGCATGATGGGTCGACCCACCGGCGCCGCGGAACCCGCGCTCCTCCACGAATTCTTCACCCGTGCCGCCGAACGCTGGCCGCACCACGTCGCCGTCGACGTGCCGCCGGGAACGCTCCGCCCCGCGCGACACCGCGTCACCTACCAGGAACTCGACCGGCAATCCGACGCGCTCGCCCGGCACATCGCCCCCGGCGTCACCGGCGAGTGCATCGTCGCCATCCTGCTGCCGCGCGCGTCCGCCCACGTCTACGCCGCACAACTCGCTGCACTCAAAGCCGGCGCCGCGTATACCTGCTGCGACCCGGCCTTCCCCGACGAGCGCATCCGCGAGACCTTCGCCGACGCGCAGCCCGTCGCCGTGCTCACCGACGCCGCCGGCCGCACGCGCGCCCTCGCCGCCGGCATCCCGGCCGCACGCATCGTCGACGTCGTCCAACTGCTCCACGGGCATCACGCGCCGCACGCCGTGCAGCCCTTCACGTCGCCCGCGTGGCTCACGCCGCAGCACCTCGCCTACATCATCTACACCTCGGGCACCACCGGACGCCCCAAAGGGGTGATGATCGAGCACCGCAGCATCGTCAATCTCGCCCGCGCCGACCGCGCGCGCTTCGGCATCGCGCCGGGTGACCGCTGCGTGCAGTGCTCCTCGCCGGCCTACGATTCATCCGTCGAAGAGACCTGGATGGCGTTCGCCGTCGGAGCCACGCTCGTCGTCATGGACGAACACGACGCACGACTCGGCCCAGACATCGTTCCCTGGCTGCAACGCGAGCGCATCGCCGTCTTCTGCCCGCCGCCCACGCTCCTGCGCGCCTCCGGCTGCACCGATCCCGCCTCCACGCTTCCCGACCTCAAACTGCTCTACGTGGGAGGCGAAGCACTCCCGCAGGATCTCTCCGATCGCTGGGCGGCCGCCTGCTCGCTCGTCAACGGCTACGGCCCCACGGAGTGCACCGTCACCACCGTGCGAACGGCGATGCGCGTCGGCGCGCCCGTCACCATC
>CAIRBD010000757.1 GCA_903876745.1 uncultured Gemmatimonadota bacterium | reverse complement strand
TCGGCGGCAGCGACCTTCTTGCCGGTCTCCTCATCCGTCTCGCCGAACACGTGGCGCCGTTCGGAGTGTCCGACGAGCGCGTACCGCGCGCCGGCTCCCCGTGCGATCGCCGCCGAGTTCTCACCGGTGAACGCGCCTTTGTCCTCCCAGTGGATGTTCTGCACGCCCACGGAGATGTCGGGGCGGTCCTTCACCATGTCCACGACGGTCGCGAGGGTGAGCGCCGACGGGAAGAACAGCACCGTGCGGTCCTGCTGGCGCGCGTAGTACGCCAGGAACTGCCGCAGAAACGCCTTCGCGTCGGCGGGTGCCTGATGCATCTTCCAGTTCGCCGCGAACACCGGGTGTTTCATTCAGGCCGCCTTGTCGTCGAGGGCTTCGACGCCGGGGAGGAGTTTTCCCTCGAGGAACTCGAGCGACGCGCCGCCCCCCGTCGAGACGTGACTGACGCTGCCGGCGAGCCCGGCCTGCTCCACCGCGGCCGCCGAGTCGCCGCCGCCGACGATCGTCGTGGCACCATTCTCCGTGGCCGCGGCCATGGCGCGCGCGACGGCGAGTGTGCCGCCGTCGAAGGGCGGCGTCTCGAAGACGCCCATCGGTCCGTTCCAGACGATCGTCTTGGCGCTCGTGATGGCCCGCGTGAACGATGCCGCGGAATCGGGGCCGATGTCGAACATCGCCTCGGTCGCGGGGATCTCGTCGCGCTTCACGGCGTGCGCTTTGTCCTTGGCCTCGAGCGACGGCGCGACCATCGCGTCGTGCGGCAGCGTGAGCCGGAAGCCGGCGCGCTCGATGAGGTCGTGCGCCATGTCGGCGCGGTCGGGCTCCACCAGCGACGAGCCGGTCTCGAAGCCCATCGCCTTGTAGAACGTGCAGGCCATCGCGCCGCCGATGAGCAGACCGTCCACCTTCGGCAGCAGCGCCTCGATGACGTCGAGCTTCCCCGAGATCTTGGCGCCACCGAGGATGGCGATGAACGGACGCTTCGGGTGTTCGAGCGCGCTCCCGAGGTAATCGAGTTCCTTCTGCATCAGCAGTCCGGCGACGGCGGGACGCAGGAACGCGGCGACGCCGGCCGTCGACGAATGCGCACGGTGGGCCGTGCCGAACGCGTCGTTCACGTAGAAGTCGCCGAGGCGCGCGAACCTGCGGCTGAGCGCCTCGTCGTTCGTCTCCTCGCCCGGCAGGAAGCGCGTGTTCTCGAGCAGCAGCACGTCGCCGTCAGCGAGCGTCTTCGTCGCGAGGACGGCGTCGTCGGTGTCGGTCTCGCCGAAGAACTGCACCGGCACGCCGAGGAGTGCGGCGAGCCGCACCGCGACGGGCGCGAGCGAGTACTTCGCCTCGGGTTTGGCCTTGGGACGACCGAGGTGCGACAGCAGCACGATCCGCGCGCCGCCCGCCCGCAGCGCCTGCAGCGTGGGGACGGCCGCCCGGATGCGGGTGTCGTCGGTGATGGTGGCGCCGTCGAGCGGGACGTTGAAGTCCACCCGCACGAGGGCGCGCTTCCCCTGCACCTCAGCGGGCGTGAGGTCGAGGATCGTGCGCTTGTTCATGGCCGCGTCCGGTTAGAGGCGCGCGCCGACGTACAGCAACAGATCGACGCACCGCGTGGAGTAGCCCCACTCGTTGTCGTACCACCCGGAGACTTTCACCATCGTGCCGTCGATGACGTTCGTGCACTTGGAGTCGAGGATCGACGAGTGCGGATTGCCGACGTAGTCGATGGAGACCAGTTCCTCGGTCGCGTACTGGAGGATCCCCTTG
>CAIRBD010000756.1 GCA_903876745.1 uncultured Gemmatimonadota bacterium | reverse complement strand
TCCCCACACCGGCCACGCAGAATGATGCCGTGACCCTGTTCTTCCGTGAGAAGGCGTTCTGGACGTTCGGCCGCGGTCAGCGGCTTGGCGACCTCCGCCGCCTCGTGCGCATCTACGGGCGCACGCAGGACCAGGTGTTCCCGACCGGTACGTTCTTCAAGGGCGGGACGTACGGCACGGACGTGAACTTCCCGGCCACAGTGGCCGAGTACTACAATCCGAACTACAAGGGCTGCACCGACCGCAAGGCGTAGCAGTCCGCAGGGCGTAGAAACGAAGCGGCCGTCCGGGGTTTCCCGGGCGGCCGCTTCGTTTTTCGGGAGGACGGAGGAAGAGCTTGAACCACAGAGGTCACAGAGGTCACAGAGGTCACAGAGGTCACAGAGATCGGGTGCGGTTCGCGCGTCGCAGCCGGATCCGCGACCACCGTCCTGATGCTCTTTGTATCGCAGTCCTCTGTGTCCTCTGTGTCCTCTGTGGTAAACGGGGTGAGCTATCGCCCGATGCGATCTGCGAGCGCGCTCATCCACTCCGGCGGCGCCGAGAACAGCTGCGCCGGGAACTTCCGCCCCGCCACCATCGACGAATAGATCGGACCGCCCTCGTACGTGTTCAGCCCCGTGCCCGCCAGATACTGCAGCCGCAGGTTGCGGTCACGGTTGATCTGTGCGTCGGCCACCCACGTGGTCAGGTCGCTGGCCTGCGCCGCGTACGTCGAGAACAGGTCGAGCGGGCTGGTGAAGCCCACGTCCACGAGCGACGTCAGCACGCCGCGATAGCGCGGGTCCTGCAGGCGCTGCATCAGGGCGGGGATGTCGATCTTCGTCTCGCCCACCTGGCCGAGCAGCACCACGTCGTAGCCTTTGCCTTCGATGTTGTTCGCCCACACGGTGCCGTGCGGGAAGACGGTGAGGAACGTCGCCACCTCGCTCTTCACGGCCTCGAGGTTGCTCTCATACAGCGGCACCCACTGCGTGACCACGCCGCCCGGATTCAGGTGCGCCTTCACCGCCTCGAAGTACTCCTTCGTGTAGAGCGCCGCTGCGCCCTTGACCCACGGATGGATCGGGTCGGACGTGATGATGTCGTAGGTGTCGCTGGTCGTGAGGATGAAGCTGCGCGCGTCGTCGTACGTGATCTGCGTGCGCCGGTCGTGCGCGACGTCGAAGTTCTCCTTCTTGAAGTACGTGCTCACCACCTGCGGGATGAGCGGCTCGATCTCGCAGATGGCGATGCGCTCCACGCCGGGGAAGGGGACGAACGACCCTGCCGTGACTCCCGCGCCGAACCCTACGATCAACACCGATTTCGGATCGGGATGCACGAGGCCCGGCAGGTCGGCGAGCATGCGCTGCAGTCGCATGTCCTGCGGCAGGTTCGACGCCTCCACCTTGCCGGCCACGTGGAACTGCGTCGCGCCGTTGCTCTTGAGCGTCGCCACGGCGATGGACGAGTTCATCCCCTCGCCCACGTACTGCACGTCGATGAGGCCGAGCCACGTGACCATGTAGCGCCCGTACGCCACGAGCACGGCCGGCACCTCCGCCACGCGCGGCACGATGGTCACCGCGCCCACGAGCGTGACGACGAGCCCCGCCGCGGCCGCGACGCGCGTGCTGAGGAGTTCGGTGGCGAACAGCAGCAGCGCCGACACCGCGGCCACGATGACCAGCGCCTGCGACGCCCCGTGCGTCCCCGCCTGCGGGGTGAGCACGAGACTGAACAGCAGCGCCCCGATGATCGCGCCCACGGTGTTGGCGGCGTACACACCGCCCACGAGCTTGCCGCTATCGGCCTGCCCCTCGGCCACACTCGCCAGAGCGAGCGGGAAGCTCGCGCCCCAGAGCACGGCCGCGGGAAGCACGGCCCACATGGCGCGCGTCACGTCGAGGTGCATGGTGAACAGCGGGCTCGGGGCGAGCGACGGGTTGATGGGCCAGTAGGGGAGAACATCCGCGATCATCCACGCGGCCCACGCGACCGTCGCCATCTGCAGCAGCTGCGCCCACGCGAACGTGAGCCGCGGGTTCACGAGCCGGCGGGCGAGCGCTGAACCGCCCGCGCTGCCCACGCCGAGCCCTGCGAGGAACACCGCGAGGATGATCGAGAACGTGTACGTGGAGGCGCCGAGCATGAGCGAGAGGAGGCGCGTCCACACGACCTCGGCGCCGAGCGCGCAGAGTCCCGAGAGCCCGATCCCCACGTACACGGCCCAGACGAAGGGAATGCGCTCGGTCCGTGGCGCGTCGGCCACGTCGGGCGCCACCGGCGCGGTGGCGGGGGCGTTCTTCGAGAGTACATAGGCCAGTGCCGCGACCGTCGCGTTGAGCGCGGCGGCGACGAACGTCGCCGTGGAGAGATCGAACCGCCGCAGCAGATAGAACCCGGCGAACATCGCGCCGAGCACGGCGCCGGCCGTGTTGCCGCCGTAGAAGAAGCCGAGCCACGCGATGCCGCTCGGCGTGCCCTCGATCCACCGCGCGATGGCCGGCAGCGTGGCGCCCATGAGGATGGTGGGAGGCAGCAGGCAGATGCCGGCGACGACGGCGCGCATCACGAGCGCGCCGAATCCGTGCCCCACGGCGGGCGAGTACAGCATCCCAACGAGCGGCACGGCGGCCAGCACGAGCAGCGCGAGCGCGCCGATGCCGAGCTCGAGCGCCGCGTACACGCGCAGCGGGTGATGGCGCGTGGGCAGCAGGCGCGGGAGCGCGAGACTGCCGATGCACATGCCGCCCATGAACGTGGCGAGCAGCACACCGAGGGAGACGGCGGACGAGCCGATCACCAGCTCGAGGAGCTGGAACCAGACCACCTCGTAGATGAGCGCGCAGAGCCCACTCCCCACGAAGAGGAGGAGCAGCAGCGGAAGGGCGCGCGTGGAGAGGGGCGCGGCGGGTGTGGCTTTACGTGGGGGCATATGGGGCGTTACGCACGGGTACGGGGTTCTGCTTGCGCCGGCCGCTGGCCTGCCGCACGGCACGGCGCGTACGTTGAGGGTATGCACAACCTTCCCGCAATCCTGCACCGCGCGCTCGCGGCGGGCATCATCGTGACGGCGGCAGTGTTCGGCGGGCGTCCCGCGGCGGCGCAGCAACGCGGCGCCGGGGCCTCCGGAGCGTCCACGGCATCGGGGCGCGCGCGGCGTCCGGTCGCGCTGCTCGTGTCCGACGTCTCGCTCATCGACGGCACCGGCGCGCCCCTCCGCGCGCACGTGTCGCTGCTGTTGCGCGACGGGCGCATCTCGCGGATCGTCGGCGCAGGCGAGGCGCCGCCCCCGGCCGATTCGGTGATCGATGCGCACGGCGCGTATGCCATCCCCGGGCTGGTGGACGCGCACGTGCACATCGGCACGATGCCGTGGGCGCGCGAGGCGGAGCAGCTCGCGCGCGCGCTGCGCGGCGGCATCACCGGCGTGTTCGACATGGCGGGCGACACGCGTTCCACGGGCGATCTGGCCCGCGCCGTGGCGGCGGGAGAGATCGACGGGCCGTCGGTGTACTACGTGGCCCTCATGGCCGGTCCGGCCTTCTTCACGGACCCGCGCGTACTGCGCTCGTCGCTCGGCTATGCGGCCGGCACGGCGCCGTGGATGCAATCCATCACCGCGCAGACGGACCTCGTGCAGGCGGTCGCCGTGGCCCGTGGCACGGGGGCGGTGGCGATCAAGCTGTACGCCGCCCTCGATGGCGCGCTCGCCGCGCGTGTCGCCGCCGAGGCGAAACGACAGGGCCTTCGCACGGTGGCGCACGCGACGACGTTCCCGGGCCGGCCGTCGGAACTCGTCGACGGCGGCGTGGATATCCTCGCGCACGCGCCGTACCTCGTGTGGGAGGGGAGCCCGCCGACGGACAGTTTTCCGAAACGCGCCCGGGGCGACTTCCTCGGCGTCGCCGCGCAATCGCCCGCGATCGAACGGTTGCTCGCGCGGATGCGTGACCGCGGGACGATGCTGAATCCCACCGTGTGGATCTTCGAAGAAGGGCAGCCCGTGGACTCCGTCTCACGGGCGCGGGCGCCGTGGATGTACGCCGTCACGAAACGGGCCGCCGCCCTCGGCGTGCCGATCGTCGCCGGCACCGACGGGCTGTTCGGCGTGCGCGGCGATTCGCTGCCGGCGCTGCACCGCGAGCTCGAACTGCTCGTGACGCGCGGCGGGCTCACGCCGATGCAGGCCATCGTCTCGGCCACACGCAACGGCGCGCGCGCCATCGGCGTGGAGCGCACGTCAGGAACGCTCGAGGAAGGAAAAGCCGCCGATCTGCTCCTGCTCGACGCGAACCCCTTGGACGACATCACCGCGACGCGACGGATCCGCGCGGTGATCAAGGCCGGCGTGACCGTGGCGCGTTAGGGCAGCGCCGCCGCGAACTCCCGCACGATCTCCGCCGCCGGCACCACGCCGTGGATGCCGGCCACGCTGCGCCCCGCCTGCCAGTACTCGCCCGAGCCCGTGCCGTGGTTGAGCGACGCCTTCATCTTGCGTGCGGCGTTGAGCATGAAGAGGGTGCGCATCATCCCCTTCGTGCGGCGGCCGCGGAGCAGCCACCGCGCGAACGGGCCCACCGTGGTTCCGAGTTGCTTCACGTACTCAGTCTCGATCACGCTCACGGGAACGCCGGTGAGGCGCTCCGTGAGCGTGATGTCCTTCTCCTCGGCGCGCACGATCGCCTGTTTGTATGCGTCGCTTGCCGTGCACTCCGGGGTCGCGATGAAGCGCGTGCCAAGCTGTACGCCCGCGTAGCCGATGCGCAGGTCCTCGGCGAACTCTGCGGCCGTGCCCACGCCGCCCGCCGTGACGAGGGGCACGCCGAGCGGCGCGAGTTCGTCGAACAGCTGTTGCGGCGACATCCGGCCCGTATGGCCGCCGGCGCGGTTGTTGACGGCGATGAGCCCGTCGCAGCCGCCGTCCACGCCCTTCTGTCCCCACTTCCGTTCGGTGACGTCGTGATAGACCACGCCGCCCGCCGCGTGCACGCGGTCGCACACCCAGCGTGGATTGCCCAGCGACGTGATGAAGAAGCGCACCCCTTCTTCGAGCGCGATCTCCACCCAGCGGATCATCCGCTCGTGGTAGACCTTCGACGACTGCTCGATGAGCGCGTTGAAGCCGATGGGCTTGCTCGTGAGGCTGCGGATCTTGCGCAACCCGGCACGGTATTCGTAGCCGTGCACGTAGGTGAGCGAGATCGGCTGTACCACGCCGATGCCGCCCGCCTCGCTCACCGCCGCGACCAGTTCCGGATTGCTGCACGGGTACATCGGACCGCAGATCAGCGGCACCGCGATGTGCGCATCGCGTGTGAGGGCGCTCTCGAAGGTCATTTCGGGGGGATGGGGCCGAGGCGCCAGCGTACGGTGGCACGCGCCACGACGTCGCCGCTCTCGTCGGTGATCTCGCTGAGGAAGTCGTGCTCGGCTTCGACCGAGATGTCGGGCAGGGTGGGACGCGCCTGCGCCGTCACCTTGCCGCGCGCCTTCTTGAGATATTCGATGGAGATCTTCGTGACGATGCCGCGATAGCCGTCGGGCATGGCGGTGGTCATCGCGGCGCCGCTCGCGAACTCGGCGAGGTTCGCGAGCGCGATGGCATGGATGGAGCCGAGGTGCTGCTCGAACTTGCGGCGCTGCACCATCGAGATGCGCGCGTAGCCGGGTTCGAGGATCTCCACGGTCGGGTCCACGGAACCCGTATACGGGATCATGCGCTTCACGAGCCGCGTGAAGAGCCAATGGCCGGCGGGCCAGCCGGTAAGGCGGCGGTGCGCCGCGAGCAGGCGCCCGCCCGGCGAGTCGTTTCTGGGCATGGCAAGAACTTATCTTCCGAACACGGCGCGCGCCTGCCCTCTGGCGCGGCCTGCCGGACACCTCACATTGGTCCCCGATGCCCGACTCCGAGACGCCGTCCTCGTCCGACCGCGCCATCACGCCCGCGACCCCCGTTGCCGCCCTCCTGCCGCACGACGTCCAGCTCCACGGCGAACTGCGGCACGACGACTACTTCTGGATGCGCGACCGCACCGATCCGGCCGTACTGCGCCATCTCGAGGCCGAGAACGAGTACACGGCTGCGATGATGCGGCACACCGAGGCCCTCCAGGAGACGCTGTACACCGAGATGCTCGGCCGCATCAAGGAGGACGACAGCCGTCCCCCCGAGCGCCGCGGCGCGTGGTACTACTACTCGCGCACGGAGCAGGGGAAGGCGTACCCGATCTTCTGCCGCCGGCACGGCGCCCTCGATGCGCCCGAGGAGATCTACTACGACCAGAACGAGGCGGCCGCCGGCCACGAGTTCCACAGCCTCGGCGCGCTCGAGGTGAGCCCCGACCACGGCACGCTCGCCATCCTCGAGGACACCGACGGCTACGAGAACTTCACGCTCCGCGTGCGCGATCTCGCGACCGGCGAATGGCTCGAGGACCGGCGCGAGAATCTGGGCTTCGGTCTCGCGTGGGCGAGCGACAACTACACGCTGTTCTACCTCACCACCGACGCCGCCAAGCGGAG
Source organism: uncultured Gemmatimonadota bacterium (assembly GCA_903876745.1). GTDB lineage: Bacteria > Gemmatimonadota > Gemmatimonadetes > Gemmatimonadales > Gemmatimonadaceae > Fen-1231. The sequence goes on along the minus strand of CAIRBD010000756.1, from coordinate 2,067 downwards.
CGACACCGTCTGGCGCCACTGGGTGGGCGAGTCGGTGGAGCACGACCACGTGGTGTTCCACGATCCCGACGTCCGGTTCAACGTGGGTGTGTCGCGCGCCCGAAGCGGGGCGTTCGTGTTCATCCACAGCGGCAGTTTCACGAGCACCGAGACGTACGCGGTGGATGCGCACGAGCCGCGCGCGGTGCCGCGCTGCGTGGCGCCGCGCGCCGCCGACGTGGAGTACGATGTGGCGCACAGCGGCGACTGGTTCTACGTCACCACCAACCGCGACGGCGCCCGCAACTTCAAGGTGATGCGCGCGCCCGTCGCGGCGCCCACGGCGTGGGAGGAATGGCTGCCGCACCGCGAGCACGTGTTCGTCGAGGGGGTGGACGTGTTCCGCGACTGGCTGGTGGTGCAGGAACGCCGCGAGGGGCTGCGTCACCTGCGCATCACGCCATTCGCAGCCGCCGGTGTACCGCACGACGTGGAGTTTCCCGAGCCGGCGTATGGCGTGGATCTCGCGCGTAATCCGGAGTTCGACACCACCACGCTGCGGTTCGTGTACTCGTCGTTCGTCACGCCGCCGTCTGTGATCGACTACGACACCGTCGCGCGCACGCGCACCGTGGTGAAGCAGGACGAGGTGCTCGGCGGCTACGAGCCGTCGCAATACGCCGTGGAGCGCCTGATGGTGACGGCGCGCGACGGCGCGCGTGTGCCGGTGTCGTTGGTGTACCGCACGCCGTTCGTGCGCGATGGCGCGCGGCCGCTGCTGCTGTATGCCTATGGCTCGTACGGCTACACGCTCGAGCCCACGTTCTCGTCGCAGCGCTTCTCGCTCATCGATCGCGGCGTGGTGTACGCCATCGCGCACGTGCGCGGCGGGCAGGAGATGGGGCGGGCCTGGTACGACGACGGCAAGATGGCGCACAAGATGAACACGTTCACCGATTTCATCGACTGCGCCGAACAGTTGGTGCGCGACCGGTTCACGTCCACCGACCGACTCGTGGCGAACGGCGGGAGCGCGGGTGGACTGTTGATGGGCGCGGTGCTCAACCTCCGTCCCGACCTCTGGCGCGCCGTCGTGGCGGACGTGCCGTTCGTCGACGTCATCAATACGATGCTCGACGACACCATCCCGCTCACGGCGCAGGAGTGGGAGCAGTGGGGGAATCCGCGCGAGGCCGAGGCGTACGCGGTGATGCGCCGTTACTCGCCGTATGACAACGTCGAGGCCAAGGCCTATCCCCCCATCCTCGTGACGAGCGGCATCAACGACTCACGGGTCGCCTTCTGGGAACCGGCCAAGTGGGTCGCGCGGCTGCGTGCCCTCAAGACCGATTCCAACCCGCTCCTCCTGAAGATGCATCTCGGCGCGGGGCACGGCGGCGCGAGCGGCCGGTACGAGCGCCTCCGAGAGCAGGCGTTCCGCTACGCGTTCATCCTCGACCAGACAGTGCCGGCTACGCCTTCCTGAGGCGCACGCTCCCGGAACCCGACTCGATGTGGATGCGCCCGGCGCCGTCGCCGATGCGGCCGCGCACGTGATGGCGTTCCACTTTGTCCACGGTGAGCGGGAAATCGCTCTCGATGCCGCCGCTCCCGGTCTCGATCTCCACATCGGCGCCCGCGTTGGCGGGGAGCGAGACCGTCACGCCGCCTGAACCCGATTCGACGTTGATCGAGCGCGGCGTCGCGAGCAGCCCCAGCGTGATGCCGCCGCTCCCGGCCTCCGCCTTCACCGCCGTCGCCTTGAGATCGGTCACCCGCACACTGCCGCTGCCGACCTCGATGGAGACGTCGTCACACGCGACGTGGCCGCCGGTCACGCCGCCCGAGCCTGTCTCGAACTTGCACGTCGTCGAGGCGACTTGGTCGAGCTGGATGCCACCGGAGCCCGTCTCCACGGTGAGGTCGCCGCCACTCGCGTCACGCACCGTCGCGCCGCCCGAGCCGGCGTGGATCGCGAGCCCGCCCACCGTGCCGCGCGTGTTCACGTGCGCCGACGCGACGTTGAAGCGGAGGTCGGCGTGCACATCCGTGGCGTCCACGGTGCCGACGCCGACGGCGACCTCGACG
>CAIRBD010000755.1 GCA_903876745.1 uncultured Gemmatimonadota bacterium | reverse complement strand
GCGGGGAGTACATAATGTCGCCCACGGATGATGAGCAGCGCGCAGGGCCACGGCTATGGGAGTCGTACGTTCGCGCTGATGTGCCAAAGTTGTTTGGCTTTGAGTTCCGAGGATTTGAAGCCCAGTCGGGAGTTGTTGAGCGTGAGAGGCTGATGCTGTTGTTTGTGACTCTCGACAAGACGAACCAGCCGGCGACGGCCCAGTATGACGATGGGTTCATCAGCCCGACTCAGTTTCGATGGCAGAGTCAGAATAGGACGACGAGGAACGGCGAGCCCGGAAGACGGATACTTGAACATGCTAAGAGAGGCATCGGCGTGCATCTCTTCCTGCGCCGCTCAGCCAACGTTAGAGGGACGACACAACCATTTATTTACTGCGGGAACCTCCGCCTCGATCGTTCCGATGGTGAGAGGCCCATCACCGTGGTGTGGACGGTGGAGGCAAGAGTCCCGGACCGCTTGCACGATGTGCTAAAGGTCCCACACCCCGAAAACGAGTCGTAACCCACGCGTGAGCGTGGGTCGAAGCCCTTCTTAGACATGAGCCAGGTGGCGAGGCAATAACTGACGTTGGTGTGCCAGCCGCTCGACCAGATGAAGCTGCTAGGCCGCGGTAAGCTCCCCCGTCAAGCTGACGTTTGAGAAGGGGACAGATCGGCCCCCTGACGTTGGTCCCGTTTGCGGACAGTTCAGAGCTGGGAAACGGCGGTTTCTGCGGCCCTGGGTTCCTGACTGCGTAGGATGAATTCGTTCGGGGTCAGGTGCCCGAGCGAGCCGTGCGGACGTCGGTCGTTGTAGTCGTGCCGCCATGCGTCCAACTTGGCCTGCGCGTCGGCGAGCGACAGGAACTGATGCACGTTCAGGCACTCGTCGCGCAAGCGCCCGTTGAAGGACTCGATGTGGGAGTTGTCCGTCGGTTTGCCGGGTCGCGTGAAATCGAGTTGCACGCCGCGGTAGAAGGCCCACGCTTCGAGCGCCTTCGACATGAACTCCGTGCCGTGATCGACGGTGATCGACGCGGGGAATCCCGTCGCCGCACCGACGCGTTCCAGGGCCGCGACGACGTGCCGCCCGGTGAGCGAAAACCCCGACTCCAGCACGGGGCTCTGGCGACTCCACTGATCGACGACCGTGAGCACCCGAAACGGGTGGCCGTCGAAGAGCTGATCGTGCACGAAGTCCATGCTCCACCGCTGGTGCAGACCCGTCGGCACGGGCGCCGGGCCGCGGTGCAGGGCCATGTGCTTGCGGCGGCGCACCCGCATGCGGAGCTGCAGGCCCTCGAGCCGGTAGAGCCGGCGGACGCGCTTCTTGTTCACGGGCCAGCCCTCCCGTCGCAGCAGAATGTGAATGCGCTGATAGCCGAACCGCGGGCGCGCCATCGCCAGCTCGCGGATCCGCAGTCGGAGCGCCGACTGATCCTTCGTCCTCCGAGGCTTGTACCATGCCGCCCGGGAGTAGCCCGCCAGCCGACACGCCCGGCACACGGCGATCTGGAACGTCTCAAGCATCCAGACCGCGCGTGCGCGCCGGCGCGTCGGCGTCACCGGTTTTTTCGGATGGTCTCCATCAGGATGTGCTTGTCGAGCGTGAGGTCGGCGACGACGCGCTTGAGCCGCGCGTTTTCCTCTTCGAGCTGCCGCATCTTCCGCAGCTCGCTCACGCCCAGATGGGCAAACTTCTTCTTCCACACGTAGAACGTCGCTTCGCTGACGCCGAGCTGGCGGCAGACATCGGGCACGGGCGTGCCACTCTCCACCTGTCGCAGGCCGTAGGCGATCTGCTCTTCCGTGAACTTGGAGCGCTTCATGGTCCGTCCCTCCTCGGGGCTGGGCGGACCGCAAACGTACCACCGCTTTTCCAGTTTCGAACTGCCTAACTTTTCCGGGGGGACGTCACCCCTCCCGATTCAGATCATACCGAATGACCCCCGCATGCGGCGACGCCGCATCACGCTCGGCCGCATACACATCCCCCGCCGGCATCAGCAGCGCCCCGAGCACCGCCGCGAGCTGCGCCCGATCTTCGGCCGTGAGCGCGAGCCCGAGCGTGTCCAACGTGCGTCGCGCCGTCGCCTCCGAACGAAACCCCACGATCACCGCCCCCGTCCCCGGCTGATCGAGCACCCACCGCTGCGCCACGTTCGCGATACCCACACGATGCCGCGACGCGACATCGCCGAGCGCCTCGAGCACCCGCTGCAACGCCGTCCACCCGCCGCAGTCGTCGATCACCAGACGGTACTTCACCAGCGACCGATTCTCGAGCGCGCCCGTTGGTTCGGCAACGCCCCGCCACGCCTCACCCAAAAAGCCACCGGCCACCGATCCGTAGCACAGCAGCTTGAGCCCGCGCTCCACGGCGAGCGGCGCGAGCTGCGCCGCGGGGCGGCGGTCGAGCACCGACCATTGCACCTGCGTCGCCACGAGCGGGATGCCGGCATCGAGCAGCGCGCGCGTGTGCGCCGTGTCGGTGTTGGTCAGCGCGAGATGGCGGATCTTTCCGGCGCGCCGCAGGTCGTCGAGCATGCCGGCCGCCTCGACCATGCCCGGCACGTCGTAGCGCCACCAGTGGAACTGCACGAGGTCGAGCGCGTCGGTGCGCAGTCGCACCAGCGAGCGGTCGATGATGCGCGTAACGTAGGCGCGGTCCACCGTCGCCAGCGCGTCGCGGTCGGGGACGAACTTGGTGTGCACCTGCACGCGACGCCCCGGCCGCGCCGCGCGGTACTCGCCGATGAGCGCCTCGACACCGGTGTAGATGTCGGCGCAGTCGAGCGTGTCGCAGCCGTGTGCGGCGAGCAGGTCCCACGCCGCGAAGAGCGCCTCGCGATCGATGCCACGCTGCGAGTGTCCCTCGGAGAGTTGCCAGGCACCGGCGATCACCGGCGGTACATCGTAGCCCGGCGCGAGGGCGCGCCGCCCGCCCGCCGCCGGCGGCACCGCGGTCATACGCCG
>CAIRBD010000754.1 GCA_903876745.1 uncultured Gemmatimonadota bacterium | reverse complement strand
GCCCTCGCCCCCGACGCCATCCTGCTCGTCGAGGACAAGTGGGCGACCGACGACGACCCCGACATCCGCGCCGCCTGGGTGGCCGCGATGGCCGAGCTCTCCACACGCGACTACCGCATCATCCCCGTGCCGATGGAAGTGGAGTGCCTCCGCTTCGTCGACAACGCCCGCAAGGGCAAGAACATGTTCGCGCTCGGCATGCTCGCGCGCATCTATGGCCGCGACACCGAGCGCTGCAAGGAGCAGATCGCGTTCACGTTCCGCAAGAAGAGCGAGGCGGTGTACAACACCAACGTCGCCCTCTTCGAGCGCGGCTTCGAATGGGCCGACACGAACGTCGACGTGCGCATCGACGTGCCGATCCAGGCGGACGCCGGCAATCTCGTGGTGATGAACGGCAACGAAGCCATCGCGCTCGGCGCCATCGCGTCGGGGATGGACCTCTGCGCGATGTACCCGATCACGCCGGCCACGTCGGTGTCGCACCTGCTCAGCGAAGTGTTCGAGAAGTTCGGCGGCATCGTGCACCAGGCCGAGGACGAGATCGCCGCCGCGGGCGTCGCGATCGCGTCGTCGTACGCGGGGAAGGTGGCCTTCACCGTGACGTCGGGCCCGGGACTCGCGCTCAAGACGGAGTTCCTCGGTCTCGCCGTGATGACGGAGACACCGCTCGTGCTGGTGGACGTGCAGCGCGGCGGCCCGAGCACCGGCCTGCCTACGAAGGTGGAGCAGAGCGATCTGATGGCGGCCCTCTATGCGTCGCCGGGCGATGCGCCGCACATCGTGATCGCGCCCGCCACCATCGAAGAGTGCTTCCATGTGATGGTCACGGCGCGTCGCCTTGCCGAGACGTTCCGCACGGTGGTGATGGTGCTCACCGACGCGAACCTCGCGACCGGCATGACGCCGTTCAAGCGCCCGACGCCGGAACTCTCGTGGCAGGCCGAGCCGATGGATCTCTCGGCGGTGCCGGAGGGGACGAAGGCATATCAGTGGGACCCGCAGACCGGCCTCTCGCGCCGCATCCTCCCGGGGCAGCTGAACGGCATGTTCACGATGACCACGCTCTCGCACGACGAGGGGAGCAAGGTGGCTTACAGCTCGGGCGTGCACCAGCGGAGTTCAGCGGCGCGTAGCCGCAAGCTCGCCGTGCTGCAGTCCCTGCTCACGCCGCCTCCGGTGTATGGCGCCGAGAGCGGCGACCTGCTCGTGGTGGGGTGGGGAAGCACGAAGGGCGCCATCGAAGAGGCGGTGGACCGCATGCGCGCCGAGGGGATGAAGGTGAGCGCGCTGCACCTGCGCTTCCTCTCGCCCATGGAGCCCGGCATCAAGCCGATCTTCGCGAAGTTCAAGAAGGTGGTGACCGTCGAACTCAACTACAGTGACGAGATCGGCGATCCCTACGTGACCGAGGAGAACCGCCGCATGGGCCAGCTCGCGTGGCTGCTGCGCGCGTCGACGCTCGTGGACGTGGACTGCTGGACGCGCGTGCCGGGTGAGCCGCTGCGGCCGGGGTCGATCGTGGATGCCATCAAGGACCGGATGCCGAAGAAGGGAGGTGCCAAGTGACGATCACCTGTGGAGTGCTGCCGGTCCTCGAGCAGGACGATCAGGACTCATCCTATGAGATGAGCGATTACGAAGGCGCGCGCGCCCGCTGGTGTCCCGGCTGCGGCG
>CAIRBD010000753.1 GCA_903876745.1 uncultured Gemmatimonadota bacterium | reverse complement strand
GCGCCTGCTGCGCCGATGACGTGAGCCGCAGGCGCAGCGTGTCGCCCGCAGGTGCCGTCAGTTCGACGCTGGCCACGAGCGCACCGGACGCGTTGAACCGGCCGTACCAGTTGAGGCTCGTCCCCTTCGCCGCGAACGGAGCGACCGTGCCGTCGCGTGCCGGACGTGACTCGCCGGGATCGGGCGAGAGGTAGCCCGTGTTCGCCGGGATCCGCAGCCCGGTGCGCGATGCGTCGTCCACGGCGCCCTGGGCGGCGATGGCGGGAGCGATTGCCGGGATGATCGCACAGCCGGCGCACAGCAGAACGAGGCGCAGTCGAGGCATCGAGGGCATCGAGTCCATCCGGAAGGGAAGTCGAATGACGCAATCAAGATAGCATCGGCGCGATACCGCATTGCTCCGGCGCGGCTGGCGCCACAGTTTACGCCAGACTTCGCTAGCGTCCGGCTCGCACAGCAAGCATGGTGACCGGCACGTATACTCTGTTGTCGTTCCTTGCGAACCCCCACCCACCCGTGCGCATGCCTGCCCACTCACGTTGCGTCACCCTGCCGCGCGCCATGCGCCGCGGCATTCCCGCGCTGGCCCTGTTCGCAGCGGCCGCGCTCCCGGCGCAGCAGCTCACTGTCGAGACGCGCGACGCCAAACAGAAGCAGGACGCCGGGTTCGAGAAGGACTACAAGGCGTGGCTGGCCAATCCACGCACGGGCAGCCCGCTCGTCGATCACCTGCCGCTCGTCGCGGGGATCCCGACACCCAAGGACGTGCTCGGCCACCACGCCGGCGCGCCCAAGACGCTCACGTACTACGCCGATCAACTCAAGTATTACCGCGCCCTCGCCGCGGCCACGCCGCGCGTCAAGATCGAGACCATCGGCAAGTCCGATGAAGGGCGCGAGCTCGTGGTGGTGTGGGTCTCGAGTGACGCCAACATGCGCGGGCTTGCGAAGAACCGCGCGAACCTCGCCAAGATCGCCGACCCGCGCGGGATGAGTGAGGCGCAGGTGCACGAACTCATCGCCGCCACCAAGCCGAACTACCACCTGATGGGCGGACTGCACAGCGGCGAGACCGGACCGAGCGAGATGTTGATGGAGCTCGTCTATCGCATCGCCACGGAGACGTCGCCGATCATCACGCAGATCCGCAACAACGTGTACGTGTCGGTCACGCCGGTGGCCGACGCCGACGGCCGCGATCGCAACGTGGACTGGTTCTACAAGGGGCTCGAGTTCGCCGCGGCCAACCCGACGCCGGCCGCTGCGGTACCCGCAGTGCCGGCCGCTGGTGAAGGTGCCGCAGCGGGCGGGCGCGGTGCAGGAGTCGGCGGCGCGCCTGGTGAAGGCGGCGGCGGTGGCGGTGGAGGCCGTGGCGGCCCGGCCATCGGCTCACTCCCCTATTGGGGCAAGTACGTGTACCACGACAACAATCGCGACATCAACATCGAACTGCAGCAGATGCGCGCCATCGTCGATTGGTACTTCACGGCGCATCCGCCCATCATGCACGATCTGCATGAGTCGCTGTCGCTCATGTACACCTACAGCGGCGGCATGCCGCAGAACCCGAACCTCGACCCGCTCCTCTTCTCCGAACTCCCCTGGTTCTCCAACTGGGAGATGGCGCAGATGACGAAGTGGGGGATGCCGGGCGTGTACACGAACGCGTTCATGGACGGCTGGAGCCCGGGCTACCTCGGCTCCGTGTCGTACAATCACAACGGCGTGATGAAGATGTACGAGACGCAGTCGGGGCGGGATCAGGAGCCACCGACTGCCGCAGTCGCAGCGGCGCCGCGCGCCGATAGTGCCGCCGGCCGTGCCGGTCGCGCCGGTGGTCGTGGCGACAGCACCGCGGCCGGCGCACGCGCCGGTGGACGCGGCGATAGCACGGTCGCCGGTGGACGTGGTGGTCGCGGTGGTCGCGGTGGCG
>CAIRBD010000752.1 GCA_903876745.1 uncultured Gemmatimonadota bacterium | reverse complement strand
TGCTCGCGGTCGCGGGGATGCCCGCGACGCTCCCCGTGGTGCTGACGGTGACCGTGGTGGTGATCGGCGTGCGCGCCGCGCTCACGCAGATGGAATCGCTCGCCACCGCGCGATTGGCCCTCTCGGTGGTCTCGGAGGAACGGCTGCGGCTCTTTCGCGCCGTGGCCGCGATGCCGTGGCCGCGCTTCGTGCGATTGCGCGGCGCGGACGTGGTGCAGGCGCTCAGCGTCTACGCGGAGAATGCGAACTATTCCGTACGCGGCGTGGTGCGACTGCTCGCGGAGCTGCTCGCGATGGCCGTGTCGGTCGCGATCGCCGTGCGCATCTCGTGGCAGCTCACGTCGTTCGTGGGGATCGCGGGCCTGTTGCTCTTCGCGGCGCTGCGCGTGTTGCGCGCGCCGGGGCGCAAGGACGGCGAACGGCTGATGGCCGATGGGGAGGCGCTGTTCCGCGCGACGACCGACGCGATCGGCGGGATGAAGGTGGTGAAGGGCTACGCGGCGGAGCGCCGCACGGTGGACGCCTACGCGCGCGCCGACGGCGCCGTCGTGGGGGGCACGCTCCGGATGGAGCGGCTGCGGGCACGGGCGGCGGTCACGACTGGTGTGGGCGCGGCCGTGCTGCTGAGTCTGATGGTGTATGCGGCGCTCACGGCGTTGCACCTCGCGCCGGCGGCGATGCTCCTGCTCCTCGCCATGTATGCGCGATTGGTGCCGCGGGTGTCGTCGGCGCAGCTGAACTGGCAGTCGCTCAATGAATCACTCGCGACGTGGGATGCGCTGCAGGGGCTGATCGCCACGTGCGAGCGCGACGCGGTCCCGTTGCCCGTCGCACAGGCGGCGCGCGTGCGCCGAGCGAGCGCGCCGGCACTCGCGTTCGAGGCCGTGACGTTCCGCCACGACGGCGCGGACCGCGACGCACTGCGCCGTGCGACGTTCCATGTTCCGGCGGGCTCGCTCACGGCGATCGTCGGTCCGTCGGGGGCGGGGAAGAGCACGGCCGTGGACCTGGTCATCGGCTTGCTGCAGCCGGCGGACGGGCGCATCACCGTGGACGGCGTCGCGCTGACCGAGGCTGATGCCGATGCGTGGCGCGCGAACATCGGGCTGTTGCCGCAGGACGTGGCACTCTTTCCGGGCAGCGTGCGTGCCAACCTGCGCTGGGCGGAGCCCGAGGCGAGCGATGCGGCGATGCGCGCGGCGCTCGACGCAGCCGCGGCGCAGTTCGTGTTCGCGCTGCCGGATGGCCTCGACACGGCCGTCGGTGACCGCGGCGCCCTGTTCTCGGGCGGCGAGCGTCAGCGGCTCGCGCTCGCCCGTGCGCTGCTGCGCGATCCGCAGTGCCTGGTGCTCGACGAAGCGACGAGCGCGCTCGACGCGGAACACGAGCGGGTGATCATCGCCGCACTCCGCGCCCTCCTGCCACGCGTGACGATCGTCGTCGTGACGCACCGGCTGGGCGTGGCGGCGGAGGCCGACCACGTGGTGGTGCTGGACGACGGCGTGGCGGTCGCCGAGGGGGAGTGGGGCGCGGTGAGCGCGGTGGAGCGGGTGCGGGGGATGTTCGCGCTGTAAGGGAACTA
>CAIRBD010000751.1 GCA_903876745.1 uncultured Gemmatimonadota bacterium | reverse complement strand
GCCGATCGAACCCGCGGCGCCGAGTTCGCAGAGCGTCATCATCGAGCCACCGTCGATGGCGACCTTCTTGAGCGTGCCGTCCGGCGCACCGAACGCGATCCATTTGCCGTCCGGCGAGAACGCGGGGTTATCGCCGTATTCCGTGCCGGCGATGGGCCGGGCGGTGAGACTCCCGATGTCGCGAACCCAGAGCAGGTCCGGTCCGTTCACGCGACTCGCGGTGAACACAACGCGCTTGCCGTCGGGGGAGATCGCCAGATAGGACGCAATGCCACTGATGGCCGACGAGAATTGCGCGCCCGCCGGCGCCGGCAGCTCGAACCGGATCACTTCGGGCGATGCGGCGTTACCGCCGCGCATCCACCCGATCACCGCGACGACCGCTGCGACGACGAACGCCACCGCCCACGGCAGCGGCGACGCCTTCACGCTCCACCGCGTCACCGGCACGCCGCGCGCGTGCCGCGCCGCCGTCGCGCCGCCCGTGCCCGCGTTCCCCTGCAACGCCTCGGCGAACGCCTGCGCACTGTTCCACCGGTCGGCCGGCAGTTTCTCGAGCGCCTTCGCCACCGCGTACGCGACCTCGTCACTCACCGCGGGCCGCGACGTCTGCACGCTGCTCGGCCTTTCCGTGAGCACCTTCGCCACGATCGCCTGCGCCGTACTCGCCGTGTGCGGCGGGTCGCCGACGAGCATCTCGTACGTCATCGCCCCGAGCGAGTAGATGTCGGTACGTCCATCGATCGCACGGTCGCCGGTGGCCTGCTCCGGCGACATGTACTGCGGTGTGCCAAGCGACAGTCCCGTCTGCGTGACCCGCGCACCGCCGGCATTGCTCACCGCCAGCGCGATGCCGAAGTCCGCGATCACCGGCTGCCCGGCCTGCATCAGAATGTTCTCGGGCTTGAGATCGCGATGGATCACGCCCTGCGCGTGCGCATAGGCCAGCGCGCTCGCGATGGCGCTCGCGATGCGCACGGCGTCGTCCACGGGCAGTTGCTTCTCGCGCTCGAGCCGCGCGCGCAGCGTCTCCCCTTCCACGTACGGCATCACGTAGAACAGCATCCCACCCGCCTCGCCGCTGTCGAAGAGCGGCAGGAGGTTGGGATGCTGCAGGTTCGCCGTGACCTTGATCTCGCTGAGGAACCGCTCCACGCCGAGCACGGCGCCGAGTTCGGGCTTGAGCACTTTCAACGCGACACGCCGGTCGTGCTTGAGGTCGCGCGCGAGGTACACCGTCGCCATGCCGCCGGCGCCGATCTCGCGCTCGATCGCATACCGATCGGCGAGCGCCGCCGTGAGTGCGCCGAGCGCGCTGTCAGCCATGCGCGGGTGCCGAGCCGAGGTCCACCTTGATCGCGCGCCATTTGCCCTGACGGAACCGGATCACACTCAGCGTGCACCGCGTCATGTGCCCCGCGAGGATCGCGAGCCAGATATGAATCGGCTGCAGCGTCCCCAACCGCTGCATCACGAAACAGATCGAGAGCGGCAGCAGCATCTGCGACACGATCGAGATGTACATCGGTCCCTTCGTGTCGCCCGTGCCCTGCAATCCGCCGGTGTACGTGAGCGCCACCGTGATGAACAACCCTGAGACCGCCAGCACTCTCAGCAACTGCGTGCCGAGCTCCAGCACAATCGCGTCGTGCATGCCGAAGATGCCAAGCAACTGGTGCGGAATGAGCAGGAACAGCGCGCCGATGAACGCTGCGCCGGCCAAGCCGATGCGCGCCGCGACGCCCACGCCCTGCACCGCGCGTTCGGGATGCCCCGCCCCCAGATTCTGTCCGGCGATCGTCGCCGCCGCGCCAAGCAGCGCGGTGCTCGTCCACGTCACGAACGAGAACAGCTCCGTATAACTCACCGCATAGGTCGCCTGCGCCTCGGCGCCGTTCTTCACGCTCCCGATGAAACCGAGCAGCAACACGCCGCCGATGTTCATCGCGATCCCCTGGAATCCGGTCGGCAAACCGAACTTGAAGAGCGACTTGATGATCGTCCAATCGGGCGCGAACCCCTCGTGCTTGGGGAACGAGATCACCCACCCGCCCATCAGCAGCTTGTACAGCGAGTAGACGCCGACGAGCCCGAACGCCATTGACGTGCCCATCGCCGCGCCCTTCGTACCGAAGGCCGGGATGGGGCCGAGTCCGCGAATGAGCACCACATTGAACAGGATGTTGAGCGCCGTCGCCGTGATGCCGAGCCGCATCGGCGTCTTGGCGTCGCCCGCCGAGCGGAGCGCGCCCGAGAGCATGAAGAAGATCATCATCCCGAGGCTGAACAGGAACATCGTGCGCAGGAACGGCAGCGCCTCGGCTTGCACCGCCGCCGACGCGTTCACGAGTCCGAGCAGCCGGGGCGCGAGCAGGTATCCCGCGGGCCCGATCACGCCGAGTGCGAGGATGATCGCCGTGAGGAACGCCTGGTAGACGGTGCGGTCCACCTTCTCGTGGTCTCCCGCGCCGGCGAAGCGCGCGACGAGCACGCTCATCCCCGTGAAGAGCGACGAGATGAAGACGATGACGACGAGAAAGATCTGCCAGCTCACGCCCACGGCGGCATTGCCCGTGAAGCCGACGAAGTTGCCGACGAGCGCGTGGTCGATGACGCCCTGCAGCCCGCCGATGATGTTCGCGAGGATCGTCGGCCACGCGAGTTTCCAGACGGCGGCGGCGAGCGGGCCCTCGACGATGGAGCGGTCGTAGCGCTTGGTGCCGGTCTTCTTCGCCGATGCGGCTTCGTCGCTCATCGCGGCGCCGCCGTGGCGCCCTGGAGTTTCTTCACGAGTGCGGGGAGGTTTTGGATGATGACGATGCTCGACGAGCCGCCCGTGCGGCGCGCCATCACGAACGTCTTGCCGTCGGGCGACACATCGTAGTCGGGGTGCGGTGATGCGCCTTCCATGTCAGCGACGGAGAAGAGCGTGGTGCGCGCCGTGACGGCGAGCGCCGGCGCAGCCTGGATGGCCGCGGCCGCGAGCACCGGCGTGCCTTTGTCGAAGGTGCGAAAGAAGAGTTCTTTCCCGTCCTTCGACCACACCGGCTCGGAACCGCCGGCCAGCGAGACCTGCACCTGATCGCCGTCGCGACCGAACGGACGCACGTACACTTCCTGCCGCCCCGATTGATCGGAGCCGTACGCGAGCCAGCGTTCGTCCGGCGAGAGCATCGGGTACATCTCTTCGTACGGCGTGGCGAGCACCGGTTCGAGCGGCCCGTGGCTGCGGTTGCGGAGGATGGCGATGTCGCTGCCGCTCTTCGCCTTCACGTTCAGGGCCACGGTGAGCAGTGACGTGCCGTCCTTGAGCCACGTGCCCGAATAGCCCAGCTGCGGCGAGGTGAAGAGCGAATCGCTCGCCGTGGATCCGTCTGCACGCTTGGTGAAGATCCCCAGCGTGCCGGCTCTCGCGGAGAGGAACGCAAGGGAATGCCCGTCGGGCGACCACACGATGTCGTGGCCGTTGCCCGCGAACGTGGTGCGCGTGACGGCGCGGCTCGCGACGTCGTAGAGCCACACGTCGCGCCCGTCGGCGTCGGTGATGTCGAACCCCACCCGCGATCCGTCGGGAGAGAACTTGGGACCGTGGTAGTAGTTCGCGCCGGGGATCGTCGAGATCGTCTGACCGGTGCGATTGAGGAAGACGAGGTTGCGCGGTCCCTGCGGCCGATAGGCGAGCGTGCCGTTCCGCGAGACCGTGAATTGCGCGACCGCGAACGACGCCACGCCATTGGCGACCGTGACAGCGGAGCCCGTGATCGTGCGCGTCGAGAGATCGAACGGCGCCGCGTCGATGCTGCCGTCGAGCTTGATGTACACCAGCAACCCCGACGTGTAGAACGCCTCCACGGTCTCGCTCGCGATGACCGTCGTCTCCACACCCGTCTGCAGGTCCACCGCGAGGATCGGCCCCGACGCCGCGCCCTGCGCCGGGCGCCGTTCCATGAGCGCGTAGCGTTCGCCGGGCAAGACCTGCAGCAACAACAGGTTCGACTTCAGTCCCTTCACGGGAACGGATTTGTTGGCTGCGTCGAGGTACGCGACTTCGTACGCGTCGTTCTGATACCAGATCGTGCCGCGCTCATCCACCGTGAACACGGCGGCGCGGATCGGCAACGACTCCACCGTGCCGTTGATGATCGACTGGCGGTACAGATGCCGGTCACCCGTGACCGATGCCACGAACCACTTGCCGTCGGGCGAGTACACCGGACTGCCGATATCCGAGGGGAGGCTCAGGAACGGCGTCGGCTCGGTGGCATCGAGCGCCTGACGCGCGAGCGTCACGCGGCCATTCGGAGCGCGATACTTGAACAGCAACTCGTCGCCGTTCGGCGCGATGCCGATCTCGCGGTCAGTCGACGCGAAGGCCGGGTCGGCCGCCGGCATCAGCAATCGCGACGGCGGCTGCGACCCCGCGCCATCCGCGTGCGCCGTCTTGCGCCCCACGAACCACCCCGCCACGCCGAGCACCAGCGCGGCGGCCACGTACATCAACTCCCGCGTCCGCGTCCGCGCCATCCGCACCGTCGCGCGATACGTGCTCGTGCTCGGCCGCTCCAGCGCCTCGCTGAACTCCGCCGCCGTCTGGAACCGGTCGCCCGGCACCTTCTCGAGCGCGCGGTCGATCGCGTCGCTCACATACGGCGGCACCGAACTGCGGCGCGTGTGCACCGAGCGCGGGATCTCGGTCATCATGCGCGCCATCACCGCGCCCGAGTTGGGCCCGGTGAACGGCGGCTCGCCGGCGAGCATCTCGTACATCACAGCCGCGAGCGAGTACACGTCGCTGCGGCCGTCGAGATTGCGCTCGGCCGCGGCCTGCTCGGGACTCATGTACGTGGGCGTGCCCACGCTGATCCCCGTCTGCGTGATGCGCGAACTCGCCGAGTTCTTCACCGCGAGCGCCACGCCGAAATCGGCGACCAGCGCCGCGCCATCCTGGATGAGGATGTTCTCCGGCTTGATGTCGCGATGGATGATGTCGTGGCGGTGCGCGTAGTCGAGTGCGGCCGCCGCACCCTGGACGATGCGGAGCGTGTCGCCCACCGGGAGCTGCCCTTCCGCGGTCATCCGGTCACGGATCGTCTGCCCCTCGATGAAGGGCATCACGTAGTACACGAGCTTGTCGGCCGCGCCCGAATCGTACAGCGGGAGGATGTTCGGATGCTGCAGATTGGCGGTGGTTCGGATCTCCGTGAGGAACCGCTCCACGCCCAGCGACACGCCGATCTCGGGGTGCAGCACCTTGATCGCCACAGCGCGCGCGTGCTTGACGTCCTCGGCCAGATACACCGTCGCCATGCCGCCGCGGCCGATCTCGCGTTCCAAGCGATACCGGCCGTCCAATGCGGCGTTCATCCTGGCGATGATATCGACGTGCTTCACGGGCGGCGGAGCGAGGGGGGGGCGCCTATTAAATGAATGTCCCGTAACCTACGGTCCGGATTGCTCTTCGGCCAGATTGCCGAGGGGCCTATCGTACCGGCTGTTCAGCCAGCGTTCGGGGGCTCGACCGGCTCCAGCGCCGGTCGCTTGGCCGACCGGCCGTCGCCCGACGAGATGCCGCGCATGTGCCGCCACACCCACGGCACGAAATAGTCGCGGGCCCAGGCGAGTTCCGCGCCGAGGCGTTCAGCAGCGTTCGGCGGCCGGCGCGGCGGGAGCGGCGCCGCCCAGGCATCGTCGTTGGGCGCAGCCCCGACCGCCGCCGCGAGGG
>CAIRBD010000750.1 GCA_903876745.1 uncultured Gemmatimonadota bacterium | reverse complement strand
GCCGCGAGCAGCGCGTCGCGCGGCGACGAACGCACGCCCTTCCCCACACGGTCCGTCACGCGCACCGCGAGCACGTGCCACGGCGCCATCGCCAGCCCCACGAGCGGCCGCGCGATCGCCGACACGCCATAGCCGAACACGACGAGCGGCTTCCTTCGTACGCGGTCGCTCAGCCAGCCGCTCGCGAGTTTCAGGAGCGATGCCGTCGTCTCGGCGAGCCCTTCGATGGCGCCGAGCATCGCCGCGCTCCCGCCGAGCACCGTCGTCACGAAGAGCGGCAGCAGCGGGTAGATCATCTCGCTCGAGATGTCGGCGAGCAGGCTCACCGCGCCGAGCGCCTTGACGTTGCGGCCGAGCTTCGTGGGTCCGCTCATCGCGACGCGCCGCGCCGGTTCATCGACGCGCGAGGAGAAGGACGCTCACTCCGCCACCTCGCTCGCCGGCGGCCCGGGCCGCGTCACCAACCACGACGCCTTGGGCACGCGATCCGGGAACGCCGCGGCGTACTCCGCGCTCCACGACTCGGTGAACGCCGCCGCCTCCGATTCACGAACCATCGCCCACACCGCACCGCCGAACCCCGCACCGAAGGCGCTCGCCGCCACGGCCCCGAGTCCGCGCGCTGAGCGCGCGAGATGGATCGTCTCGCGCACCTGGTTGCCGAGCGCGCGCTCGGCGAGTTCCTGCGAGCGATCCACGAGCCGGCCAAGCGCCGCATAGTCGCAACGTCCCAGCGCGTCACCCACGGCGGGCACGATGATCTCGCACTCCTCACGGAACTGTTCGAACCGGGGCAGGAGATACGAGCCGCTGAACCCGCCGCCCCCCGTGCGGGCAATCCGTTCGAACACGGTGCTCGCCGCCGTGTCGGCCGCGAGCGCCGCCGCGAGCGTCGCATCGTGCCGCTGCGATTCGTCGTTCCATCGCCCCACCATCCACCGCATCGCATCGGAGGCCCGGTTGTACTGCCGCCGCGCGTTGCCGGTCTTCGTCGCCTTCACGCCGCTCACGCCGATGACGAGCGCGAGCTCGGCGGGCCACGGCACGCGCCGCTCCATCCGCGCGGGGATGTAGCTGAATTGCGTGGCCGCGTGATCGGCGCCGCACACGATGGCGATCGGATCCTGCGCGCCGCCGCGCACGCCCACCCCGTCGTCCCCCGGGAAGTCGCCGAACGGCGCGCCGGTCTCCAT
The DNA here is from genome assembly GCA_903876745.1 of uncultured Gemmatimonadota bacterium. Taxonomy (GTDB): domain Bacteria; phylum Gemmatimonadota; class Gemmatimonadetes; order Gemmatimonadales; family Gemmatimonadaceae; genus Fen-1231. The sequence goes on along the minus strand of CAIRBD010000750.1, from coordinate 441 downwards.
CGCCGCGAAGTACTCCGCGCGGGCGAGCAGATCGGGCACGGCGGCACGCCAGATCGGATCGTCCTCCATCCGGTTCGCGTCCACGAGCGCGGTGCCGAGCGCCACGATGAGCGCGCTCGAGCTGCTCAACCCCGCCGACGGCGGCAGGTCGCTCTTCAGTTTCACCTGCACGCCGCGGCGCGCATGCGGGAAGTCGCGCGCGAACCGTCGCGCCACGGCGGCCACGTAGGTGCCCCAGCGCGGCCAGCCCACGCGCGCGTCACGCGAGAGCGGCATCCCCACACGGCCACGGCGCCCGCCGTCGCCCACGCGCAGCACCGGCTCGTCGAGGGCGGTCGCGCGCACGCGGATCGCGCGATCCACGGCGCAGGTGAGCGAGCGCCCGCCGGCGTAGTCCACGTGCTTGCCCACGAGCTCCACGCGCCCGGGCACGATGTACTT
>CAIRBD010000749.1 GCA_903876745.1 uncultured Gemmatimonadota bacterium | reverse complement strand
GGGCGGCGCCGTCGAGAATCGAGATGGGGCGGCCGGGGATCGGAAGGTTGGCCGGGACCACGAGAAGGAGCTCGCCGCGGACGCGATCCTCCGCTGCGTGGGTCAGCCAGATCTTCGACTTCATGCCTGGACTCCTGTGATCGCCGGGAGCCACCCGGCCGGGACAGGCGGCGGATGCGCCTTCAGGAGTGCTTCTGGACGAACGGCGGACCTCGTCAAGGTCCGCCGCGCACAGCAGGCCCGGAGTGGCCCCGTCAGCCAGCGGGAGCGGTGACGACGAGGGTGGTGCACGTCGGGGGGCCGGGAGCGGCCCCGATCACGACGCCCGAGGATCCGGCTGCCCGGATCTTCCGCAGCGCCCGGCACGTGCTGGAGCGGGCTCGTCGTGACGTGGCGGAAGACGTCTTCGGCGCCACCGGTATGGCCGAGCCAGTCGTGGACGAGGGCGATGCGTATGGGGTTAGCCTCGGACCTCAGCTTGCGTCGTCAGCCGCGTGCTCGCCCGTCAAGCGACAGCACACACCCGCCGCGGCGCAGGAGCCGCAGCAGCCGTTCCCGCTTCACGGCGCCGAGTTATCTACCGTGATGGTCTCGCGTTCCGCGTCGGCGGGGACGCCTCGCAGCCCGGATTCGCGTCGATCCTCGAGAATCAACAGGATGGCCGCCGCGAGCGAGTCGCGGCACTCCTGCCGTGAAGCGCCTTGCCCGTTCGCCCCGGGTACTTCAGGACAGTACGAGACCCACCAGTCGCCGTCCCGCTCGAAGATGGCGGTGAATTCGTGCCGCATCCCAGCTCCAGTGATTCGCCGCTGCAAGATAACTCCTGGTGGAGGACTGCGGACAGCCTACGGCGCTGGCGGGCCACGCGCATCATCGTGGCATCGCACACCGGTCCGATCTTTCGCCGACGACGACCTGCTGGCGGTTCGGTCGGTCTCGCCATCGGTTCGCGGCGCGGCCTGACGCACGCCGCTGAATACCCTCGCGCGTCGGAGCCGTCAGCCGGAGTGCGGCGCCCGGCTCGTCGCGAGAAAGTCGCGCATCCCGGCCTGAAACACGCTCACTGCGAACCGCTCCGCGTTCGCCCGGCAGGCCTCCGGGGTGATGCGGTGCTCCTCACGCTCGAACCGCTCCACGGCCGCGCGGAGCGACGCCTCGGTCTGCTCCTCGAAGAAGAGCCCGGTGGGGAGCGCCACGCGGTCGAGGCCGACGACGGTCTCGAGTGCCCCGCCCTTGCCGTACGCGATGACCGGCGTGCCGCAGGCCTGCGCATCGACGGGGGCGATGCCGAAATCCTCCTCGGCGGCGAAGACGAAGGCCCGGGCGCGGCGGAGCTGGGCGCGCAGCCCATCGCGCGAGACGCGGCCGGTGAACTCGACGTTGGGCCCTGCCCCGTGGCACACTTTGTCCCAATCCGGGCCGTCGCCGACCACCACGAGACGACGCGCGGGCATGGCGGTGAAGGCGCGCACGATCATGTCGAGGCGCTTGTAGGGCACGAAGCGGCTCGCCGTCACGTAGACGTCGTCGCGTGCTTCGGCGAGCGGCGTGAAGAACGCCGTGTCGACGGGTGGGTAGACGATGGCGGACTCGACCCCGTAGGCGCGGCGCACTCGGTCGGCGATGTAGTGGGAGATGCTGGCCCAGGCGTGCACGCGCTTTGAATTCGCGGCATCCCAGCGCTGCATGCGATCAAGGAGGGTGTTGGCGAGCCAGCCCTTGAGGCCGTGATCGAGGCCGGACTCGGCGAGGTACTGGGCTCTCAGGTCCCAGGCGTACCGCATGGGGCTGAGGCAGAGGCAGGCGTGGAGTTGCCCGGGGTGGGTGCGCACACCTTTGGCGACGGCGTGGCTCACGCTGAGCACGACGTCGTAGCCCCTCACGTCGAGCTGTTCGACGGCCCAGGGCATGAGAGGGAGGAGCTTGCGGTAGTGTTCCCTCGCGCCCGGCACGTGCTGGAGCGGGCTCGTCGTGACGTGGCGGAGGCCGAGTTGGGCTTTCTCGGCGGGGGCCATGAAGTCGATGAGGGAGAAGACGTCCGCGCCGGGGAAGGTGGCGAGGAGGACGCGGAGGACGTCTTCGGCGCCACCGGGGTGGACGAGCCAGTCGTGGACGATTGCGAGGCGCACGTCTGGAAAGATGGCACGTGTTTGTCGGTTGTGCCGAGGGGTGTAGTTTGGAGGGGTAGCAGGGCCCTTAGCTCAGTCTGGTTAGAGCAGCGGACTC
>CAIRBD010000748.1 GCA_903876745.1 uncultured Gemmatimonadota bacterium | reverse complement strand
GAGCGTCGCCTCGACGCCGCCGACACCGTGGGCGCGGCGGAGACGGCGACGGCGTATTTCGCACGCATGCCCGCGAACTACATCCTCGGACTCACCGCCGTCCGCACGCTCGTGGCGGCGCAGCGGTACACGCAGGCCGACACGATCCTCACGTCGCTCAAGATCCTTCCGTACGAGGGCGCCGCAGAGGGGCACGCGCTGTACCGAGAGACGAAACTGATGCTGGCGGTGGACGCGCTGCACGCCAAACAGTGGGACGCCGCGCGTCGCCTCATCGCGCAGGCGCGCGAATGGCCCGAGCGACTCGGTGCGGGCAAGCCGTACGACGCCGACCTCGACGAGCGGCTCGAGCAACGGATTCTGGCCGATGTCGAAGCGCGCGCCGCCGCCGGCGCTACGCCGCCGGCTGGTCCGCCGGAGCAGTTCAGCGCGTCGGCGGGACTCGAGGCACGCGTCATCGCGCGCTGGCTCAAGGGAGCGCGTTAGAAGCCGCGCGAGGGCCAACGCGCCGCCGTCGATCGGTACGCATCGCGACCGTTGGATGACGGCCACGAGCATTCGCGGCCGTAGCATGCCTCCATGCTTGCCGCCGTCCGCTCCGCCGCCGTACTCGGCATCGAGGCCTACGCCGTCACCGTCGAAGTCGACGTGGCCGCGGGGCTCCCCGCGTGGACCATCGTCGGTCTCGCCTCGAACGCCGTGAAGGAAGCGCGCGAACGCGTCACCGCCGCCATCACGAACGGCGGCTTCGCGCTCCCCTCGCGGCGCGTCACCGTCAATCTGAGTCCGGCGGACGTCAAGAAAGACGGTACCGCTTTCGATCTCCCCATCGCGCTCGCGCTCCTTTGCGCGATGGGCCAGCTCGCGCCGGAGTCACTCGCCGGCCTCGTCGCGGCCGGTGAGCTGGGGCTGGACGGCTCCATCCGCCCCATCCGCGGCGCCCTGCCGCTCGCGCGCGCGGCGAGCCGCGACGGCGCCCGCGCGCTGGTGATCCCCGCAGCGAACGTCGCCGAGGCGTCGCTCGTCGCGTCGGTGCGCCTGAGTACCGCGCCGACGCTCGCCGTGCTGGTCGAGTCACTGCGTGGCGGCGCGCCGCCGGCCGTGGCCTGCGGGAATCGAGCGGTGATCGAGGAACCGTTGCTCGACCTCGCCGACGTCGTGGGGCAGGGCGCCGCCAAACGCGCGCTCGAGATCGCCGCCGCCGGCGCGCACAATCTGATGATGATGGGGCCGCCGGGTGCCGGGAAAACGATGCTCGCCCGCCGCCTCCCCAGCATCCTCCCCGCGCTCACCGAGGAGGAACTGCTGGAAGTCGTCGCCGTGCACTCGGTGGGCGGCACGCTCGTGCCCGGCACGCTGCCGTCGCGCACGCCGCCCTTTCGCGCACCGCATCACACCATCTCGCTCGCCGGCCTCATCGGCGGCGGCCCCGGGCCGCGCCCCGGCGAAGCGAGTCTCGCGCACCGCGGCGTGCTCTTCCTCGACGAACTGCTCGAGCTGCCGCGCTACGTGCTCGACGCCATGCGACAGCCGCTCGAGGACGGCCGCGTGGTCATCGCCCGCGCGGCGCACGCCGTGGCCTTTCCCGCGCGCTTCCAACTCATCGGCGCCGCCAATCCGTGCCCCTGCGGCAAGGCCGGCGACCCCGCCGCGAGCTGCCGCTGTTCCGCCGCCGACATCGAGCGGTACCGCGCCCGGCTTTCCGGTCCGCTCGCCGACCGCATCGACCTGCACGTGCACGTCGGCGCGGTGCGCGTCGCGGCGCTCGACGCGCCGTCCTCGGAAGAACGCTCGGCCGACGTGCGCGAACGTGTCGTCGCGGCGCGCGTGCGGCAGCGCGAACGGTTCGCCGAGGTGCCCGGCGTGCATGCCAACTCCGAGGCGCCCGCGCGATGGCTGCTCGCGCTCGGCGCGTTCACGCCCGGCGCGCGAGCCGCGCTCAACGAGGCCGCGCCGCGCCTCGACATCTCGGCGCGCGGCTACCACCGCGCGTTGCGCGTCGCACGCACCATCGCCGACCTCGACGGTGCGGCACGCGTGGAGGAGACCGCCGTGCTCGAGGCGCTGCGGTATCGCGCGCAGCCGGTGGCCGCGTAGGGGGCGCCAGCGGCCCGGTGCCCGCGCGGCCGTGACATACGAGGTGCGGGGTGTTCCGTGTCAAAGCGCGCATGAAAAGAAGGCGCACAGTCGATTTGCACGACGAAAAGTGCCAAGTCGCGGCAAAAAAGTGTACGAATTGCGCGATTTGGCGTACGGCCCAAATTCAAGAAGCCGCCGCCGATCGCCTCAGGTGATCGTGCGCCCGCCCGCCGCCTCAGCTTCACGACGCAGTGCCAGCGCCTCCATCAGCAACCGAACCACCAGCGGTCCGAGAACCGCGCCCCAGGCACCGAACGCCACCATGCCGCCGAAGATCGAGACGAAGAGCAGAAGCGTGGGCATCTGCAGCGCGCCCCATTTGGCGTACAGGGGGTTGAGTACGTTATCCACCGAACCGATCACCACGATGCCGAGTCCGAGCAGCACCGCCGCCTGCACGGCGTGACCGAGCAACAGAAAGCCGAGCGCGATCGGCGCCCACACGAGCGCCGAGCCCACCATCGGGATCATCGAGGCCACGCCGGTCATCGGCCCCAGCACCCACCAGCGGGGAACTCCCAGCGACAGATAGATCAGCGTGGCGACCAGTCCCTGCGTGGCGCTCGTCAGTCCCACGCCGATGAGCAGGCCGCGCCCCGTCTCGTTGAACGCGCCGCCGAGTCGATCGAGGTGCGCGGGCGCGAGTGGCGAGTGGTCCTGCAGCCAGCGCCATAGCGCGCGGCCGTCGATCAGAAAGGCGAACACGCCGCCGAAATAGATGAGCAGGGCCACGAGGCCGCTCGTGGCCACTCCGGCGACGGTGGAGAGCACCGTGAGCCCCTGCGACCCATAGCGCTGCACCAACGCCACCACCTGCGGAAGGTTCGTGGGGAGATGCGCGCTCGGCGCCCCGCCGGTGCCGGCGGCGATCGCCTCGAGCGCGCTCTGCGCGCTCGCCGACTGTGAGACCACTTGCCACAGTTCCTGCGCGCCCGACACCACGCCCAGCACGACGAGTCCCAGCGGCAGCGTCACGAGCAGAAAGAGCAACATCGCGAACGCCGCCGCGGCACGCCGTCGTCCCTTGAGGCCGCGTTCGAAGCGCTCGAGCAACGGGCGCGCGATGGTCGCTGTCCACGCCGCCAGCACCAGTGCCGGGGCGAGGGGCCAGCACACGTACAGCGCAGCCGCGGCGAGCGCCGCGGTGGTCCAGCGCAACGCCGCCGTCTGGTTCATGCGGCGCTCAGCGCAGCGTCTTGTTCAGCAGCGCCGCCAGCCGATACCCGGCCAGCGCGATCCGCCGCTCGGCCGCTACGTCGGCCGCCTTCTTGTACTCCTCGCTCGGCACGGCGTGCTCGGCGAGACTCGCGGGATAGAGCGTCTGCTGGGCCATCTCCAGGCTCTCGCGGGCCCACACGTCGAGTCCCGCCTCCAACTCCGCCGCCTTGAACGACGACATCGGCAGCCGCTGTTCGATGGCCGTCGTCCACCTGTCGACCGCGGCCACGCGATCGCCGTTCGACGGCTCGACGAGGTCGAGGATGCCGTCCCAGTACGAATGCAGATTGTTGGGATTGCCGCCGAGTTTGAAGTCGTTGCCGCCGCGATCGCCCTTGGGAAGGTCGGGCGTCACGCGGCCGCTCGCGTGCAGCGGCTGGTGGATGTCACCCACGAGATGCTCGATCCACGCCAGTGCGACGGCGCGCGTCGAATCGGGGCCGGCCGCGGTGAGCATGCCCACCAGCACAGGCATCCGCTCGATGAGATTCTCGGCGTCGGGCTGGATCTCGGGCACGGCGACGATCTTGCCACTGGTTTCTTTCCAGTAGTAGTCGGTGTAGTGCCAGGTGCCGCGATCATAGGCGTGATTCGGCACCTGCCGGCCCTTGATCTGGTCGCTCCACGTGGACGCGACGATGAAGAGTTGGCGCGCGCGCTCGTCGGCAGCACCGCCGGCGGGCTCGAGGTCGCCGAGGTGCGCTTCGGGTGGGCCGTTGCGCAGCAGCGCGACGGCTTTGGCGCGCGCGGCCGGCGTCAGGTGGTTCCACGCGATCGCCGCGATCACGTCGTGACCGGTGGCGTTCCAACGGCGCGCTTCACTCGCGACGCGGGGGATGAGCGTGGCGATCGCCGTGGCGACGGTGAACAGCAGGCGCGGAGCGAGCAGCATCGGAGCGTCCTCGGTGAGTGGTGCGACCTCCTTGAATCTACGCCCCTCGAGTGCCCTGCGGGGTGGCGGCGTACCGCAGGTCGGGTCGCTAGCTTTCCACCCTATATGGTTGCGGACGACACCCCGACGGCCGTCCCCGGCGGCGACGCCTGGGCGAAAGAGTCGGCCTTGCTGGCCTGGTTCCGCGAGCGCGGCTCGGTGCTCGTGGGGTTCAGCGGCGGCGTCGATTCCGCGTATCTCGCCTGCGTGGCGGTCGATGCGCTCGGTGCCGAGCGTGTGCTCGCCGTCATCGGCAAGAGCGCGAGCTATCCGATGGAGCAGTGGGCCAGGGCCCGCGAGGTGGCCGACCGGTTCGGCGTGCCGGTGCTCGAAGTCGACACGCACGAGATGGACGATCCGCGCTACGCGGCCAATCCCGTGAACCGCTGCTACTTCTGCAAGACCGAGCTCTGGTCGCAGCTCGTGCCCGTGGCGCGCGCGCGCGGCCTGGCCGTGGTGGTCGATGGCACCAACGCGGACGACCTCTCGGACCATAGACCAGGGCGCGTCGCGGCCGCCGAACACGCGGTGCGGTCGCCGCTCGCGGAGCTCGGGTTCACCAAGGCCGACATCCGCGCACTGAGCCGGGCGCGCGACATCCCCACGTGGGCACAGCCGTCGTCGCCCTGTCTTTCGTCACGTTTGCCGTACGGCACGGCGGTCACGCCGCTTCGCCTTGCCCGGGTGGAGGCCGCCGAACGCGCGCTGCGCGCGCAGGGGATCACCGGCGACCTGCGTGTGCGCTTCTACGGAGAGACGGCGCGCGTGGAACTCGGCGCGCCCGAACTCGTAGAGTGGAATACCCCCGAGCGCCGTCGCTCGCTGCACGACGCGGTGACCGGGGCCGGCTTCACATTCGTGGAACTCGACCTGCGCGGCTTCCGCTCCGGTTCGCTGAACATCGCGAACCCCGAGCCGCCGCGCGTGGAGGTGCTTGCCTGATGTTCGGTTGCATCGGCCGTCTCGGTTGCCTGCTCGTGATCGCCGTGGTAGGCGCCATCGGGTGGTTCACGCACGACTGGTGGTGGCCCAAGGTGCGCGCGCAGTTCGTGACGGCGCCGCCGGCGGCCACGGCCACGGCCAAGTGGGAATCGCTCACCCCCGAGGGCGCGGATCGCGCACGCCGCGCCGTGGAGCAGCTCTCGCAGCGCAACGGGCCGGTGTTCGTGAACATCGCGTCGGGCGACCTGGCCGCGTTCGTGCTCGACAGTGTGCTGCACGGCTTCAGTCCGGCGGCCACCGACGCGCACGTGCTGGCGCGCGACGAGCATCTGTACCTCAAGGCGCAGGTGAGCGTGGCCGACCTCGGCGGCGCCAAGGCGCTCGGGCCGCTGGCGTCGATGGTCTCCGGCAAACAGGAGATGACGGTGCGCGGCAAGCTCGAGGTACTCCGGCCCGGGCGCGCGCAGTTCGTGGTGGACGAGATCTCGCTGGGCGAACTCAAGCTGCCGAGCGCCGCGATCCCGCAGATCGTCGGGCGCATCGCCGTCGCGCAGCGGGACTCGACCATCTCGCCGTCGGCGATCCCGGTGCACGTGCCCAAGGAGCTGGCCGACGTGCGCGTGGCGAAGGGGAAGGTGACGCTCTACAAGACGGTGCCGTGAGTCGTCGCATATTGATCGTCGACGACGAGCCGGGCGTGCGCGCCGCCCTCGCGCAACTCCTCGAGTACGAGGGGTACGAGGTGCGCGACGCGTCGAGCGGCGCCGAGGGCATCGCGCTGTACGAGAAGTTCCGGCCGCAGCTCGTCTTCCTCGACGTGAAGATGGCGGGGATGGACGGGCTCGAGACGCTCAAACGGCTGCGCGAGTTCGACCCGGCGGCGATCGTCGTGATGATCAGCGGGCACGCGACCATCCAGAACGCGGTGGAGGCCACGCAGCTCGGCGCCTACGACATCCTCGAGAAGCCGCTCGACACCGACCGCATCCTGGTGACGCTGCGCAACGCGGTGGGGCGGATCGACCTGGCCGAGGAGAACGCGCGGCTCAAGGCGACGATCGAGAGCCGCTACGAGATCGTCGGGCGGTCGGCGGTGATCCACGCGCTCACCGACAAGATCGAGAAGGTGGCCGGGACGAGCGCGCGCGTGCTCATCTCGGGGGAGAACGGCACGGGCAAGGAGCTCGTGGCGCGCGCGCTGCATCGCGGGTCGCCGCGGGCCAGGCAGCCGTTCGTCGAGGTGAACTGCGCGGCCATCCCGAGCGAGCTCATCGAGAGCGAACTCTTCGGCCACATGCGGGGGTCGTTCACCGGCGCCGTCGCCGACCGGGCGGGGAAGTTCGAGCAGGCCGATGGCGGCACGCTCTTTCTCGACGAGATCGGCGACATGTCGAGTTCGGCGCAGGCGAAGGTGCTGCGCGTGCTGCAGGACGGCGAGGTGACGCGCATCGGCGGGCTGAAGTCGCGCATGGTGGACGTGCGCGTGGTGGCCGCGCCTAACAAGCGACTCGAGGACGAGATCGAGGCCGGGCGGTTCCGGGAGGACCTCTTCTATCGCCTGAACGTGGTGCCGAACCACGTGGCGCCGTTGCGCGAGCGGCGCGAGGACATCCCGCTGCTCGTCGAGCACTTCCTGCTCCAGCTCGCGAAGCACGACGGCGTGGCGCCGCGCCACATCGATCCGCTCGCCATCGACCGGCTGACGGCGCACGACTGGCCGGGCAACGTGCGCGAACTGCGCAACACCATCGAGCGGCTGGTGATCCTCTCGGCGGGACCGCGCATCACCGTGGCCGACATCGACCGCCTCGTGGGCATGCGCGCGAGCGCGACCGGCGGGCTCGGCGGCCTCGAGTCGAGCCGCACGTGGGAGGAGTTCAAGCTGGCCGCCGAGAAGGTGTTCCTCGAGGCGAAGCTGCGCGAGCACGACTGGAACGTGGCGGAGACGGCGCGTGTGCTCGAGATGCCGCGTTCCAACCTGTACAAGAAGATCGAGCGTCACGGCCTGGCACGGAGGAGCGAATGAGCGACCGCGACTGGGAAGCCGAGATGAAGAAGATCGACCGCCAGCTCGAGGGGATGAGCGACGAGGCGATGTTCCCGTCGAAGACGGCGAAGAGTACGCCGGAGAAAGCCCAGGTGGAGGCGGTGCAGTCGGGCACGTCCACGCTCGGCGTCTTTCTGCGCCTGTCGCTCTCGGTGGCGCTCGGCGTGGCGATCGTGTTCTGGCCCTACAGCGCGCGGTGCGGGCTGGGGCTCGCCGCGTTCCTCGCCGCGGTGGCGACGCTCATCGTGGCCGGGGGCTGGTCAGCCGTGTGGACGTGGCGCCATCGCGCCGCTAGGGCGCATGTGCTGTCGCTGTTGCTCCTGTTGTGGGGGCTGGTGCTCGCCGGCCTCGATGTGCTGCCACGGGTCGGATACGCGAAGCCGTCGGCGTCGCATCCGGCCCTCTGGTCCTGTTCCTGATCCTTCAATCATCCATGACGACGACATTCAAGAACTTCATCGGCGGCCAGTGGGTCGCGCCCGCTTCGGGCGAATACTTCGACAACGTGAACCCGGCCGACACGCGCGACATCATCGGGCACTTCCCCAAGTCGGGCGCGGCCGACGTGCAGGCCGCGGTGGAATCGGCCAAGCGCGGCTTCGAGGTGTGGAAGCGCACGCCGGCGCCGGCCCGTGGCGACATCCTGCGTCGCGTCGGCGAGATCCTCGTGGCGCGCAAGGACGAGCTCGGCGACCTGATGACGCGCGAGATGGGAAAGCCCGTCGCGGAGACGAAGGGCGACGTGCAGGAAGGGATCGACACGGCGTTCTACGCCGCGGTGGAAGGGCGCCGGCTGTTCGGACACACGGTGCCGAGTGAGCTGCGCAACAAGTGGGCGATGAGTTTCCGCCGGCCGATCGGCGTGGCGGGGCTCATCACGCCGTTCAACTTCCCGATGGCCATCCCCACGTGGAAGATGTTCCCGGCGCTCGTGTGCGGGAACTCGGTGATCTTCAAACCCGGCGAGGATGTGCCGCACGCGGGCACGGTGCTCGTTGAGGTGCTGCTCGAGGCCGGGCTCCCGCCCGAGGTGATCCAGCTGGTGCACGGCGACGGTGTGGCGGGGAAGGCGATCGTCGACCATCCCGATGTGCCGCTCATCTCGTTCACCGGCTCCACCGACACGGGAAGCCGTGTGGGCGAGACCTGCGGCCGCATGCACAAGCGCCTCTCGCTCGAGATGGGCGGCAAGAACGCGCAGACCGTGCTCGACGACGCCGACCTCGATCTGGCGCTCGAGGGCGTGCTCTGGGGCGCGTTCGGCACCACGGGGCAGCGCTGCACCGCCACGAGCCGCCTCATCCTGCAGGCGGGGATCCACGACGAGTTCCTCGCGAAGCTCATTGCGCGCGCGTCCAAGCTCGTGCTTGGCGACGGCCGCACGGCGGGGACCGATGTGGGGCCGCTCGTTCATGCCGAATCGCTGGCGAAGGTCGAACGCTACATCGAGATCGGGAAGGCCGAAGGCGCCACGCTGGCCCTCGGTGGCAAGCGCGCCACGGGCGGCGCGCTCGACCACGGGTTCTTCTTCGAGCCCACGATCTTCACGGGCGTGACGGCGGGCATGCGCATCGAGCAGGAGGAGATCTTCGGCCCCGTGCTCAGCGTCATCAAGGTGAAGGATGCCGCCGAGGCGTTCCGCGTGAACAACGGCGTGAAGTACGGCCTCTCGTCGTCGGTGTACACGCGCAACGTGAACGTGTCGTTCCAGGCGCTGCAAGACCTCGACAACGGCATCACCTACATCAACGCGCCCACCATCGGCGCCGAGGCGCATCTGCCGTTCGGCGGCGTGAAGCAGACCGGCAACGGGCATCGCGAGGGTGGCTGGGAAGTGTACGAGTTCTACTCGGAGACGAAGGTGGGGTACGTCGATTATTCCGGCGCGCTCCAGCGGGCGCAGATCGACAATTATTGAACGGAGAAGCGGGCGCCGTCCGGCGCCCGAGCGCTGGCGTCCGGCGCGAAAACGCGCCGGATGGCGAGGCGATGCTGTTGACGGGCCGGTGCGACGAACCTAAATCCCTACACGTGACCGACACGCCGACCGACTCCCCGCTCGTCACCCCCGACGAGGAACGGCGCCGCCGCCATCCGGCGGTGGTGCTCGTGCGCACGACGTTCGAGTGGGCCAAGAGCCTGTCGCTCGCGCTGCTGCTGTTCCTCGTCGTGCGCGCGTTCGTCGTGGAGGCGTTCAAGATCCCGAGCGGCAGCATGGAAGGGACGCTGCTCGTCGGCGATTTCCTGCTCGTGAACAAGTTCGTGTATGGCGCCGAGGTGCCGGGCACCGGGCGGCGCCTGCCGGCGCTGCGCCAGCCGGCCTACCGGGACGTGATGGTCTTCCAGTGGCCGGAAGACCCGACGAAGAACTTCGTGAAGCGGCTCGTGGGGCTGCCCGGTGACACGCTGGCGATGGACGACGGTGTGCTGATGCGCAACGGGCAGCCGCAGCCGGAGCCCTACGTCACGCACTCCGAGCCCGGGACCGATCCGGTGACGGAGGAGTTCCACTGGCAGCGTGACTTCCTCGTGCGTTTCGCCGCCGCCCAGCGCTCGTACCATCCCTCGCGCAACAACTGGGGGCCGATCGTCGTGCCGCCGCGCCGTTACTTCGTGCTCGGCGACAACCGCGACAACTCGCTCGACAGCCGATATTGGGGCTTCGTCCCCGATTCGCTGGTGCGCGGCAGTCCGCTCGTCGTGTACTACAGTTTCGATCCCGACAGTGCGATGAACTTCGACTGGATCCGCCGGGTGCGCTGGCGCCGGCTCGGCGAGCGAGTCCGCTGACCTTCCGCTGGCGGGGACCGACCACCACATTCTGGGACGCACGCGAACGCCGATGGATCGCATGACCGCAAGACCTCACGGACGCAGGAGCGCAGGCTCAATGGCTGGTGTGCCGCACAAGCGCCACGGCTACGAAGAAGGGTCGCTCGACCAGTACCTCCGCGACATCAGCGTGTACCCGCTGATCAATCGCGAACAGGAGGTCGAACTCGCCCAGCGCATCCGGCAGAACGACCAGGAGGCCCTCGATACGCTGGTGCGGTCGAATCTCCGGTTCGTCGTCTCGGTCGCCAAGAAGTACCAGAACCAGGGCGTGTCGCTGAGCGACCTGATCAACGAGGGGAACCTCGGCCTGATCCGCGCGGCCCACAAGTTCGACGAGACCAAGGGGATCAAGTTCATCTCCTACGCGGTCTGGTGGATCCGGCAGGCCATCCTGCAGGCGCTCGCCGAGCAGAGCCGTATCGTGCGCGTGCCGCTCAATCGCGCCGGCACGCTGCATCGCATCGGCAAGCGGGCGAGCGCGCTGCTCCAGGAACTGGGGCGCGAGGCCACGAACGCCGAGATCGCCGAGGGGATGGAGTTGACCGAGGAGGAAGTCGCGAAGACGATGTCCATCTCGCAGACGCACCTCTCCCTCGACGCGCCGATGTCGCCGGGGGAGGACAACCGGCTGCTCGACTATCTCCCCGACACGACCAACCTGACGCCCGACGAGCAGACGTTCGAGAAGGCGCTGACGGAGTCCATCCACCAGGCGCTCGCCGGGCTCAAGGAGCGCGAGGCGAAGATCCTCCGGCTCTATTTCGGGCTCGACGACAGCGAGCCGATGACGCTCGAGGAGATCGGCGCGGTGCTGAACATCACCCGCGAGCGGGTGCGGCAGATCAAGGAGAAGGCGCTGTCGCGCCTGCGCCACGTGAGTCGCGCGCGGGCGCTCGAGAGCTATCTCGGCTAGTGCCCGCGCCCATCGACCCGACG
>CAIRBD010000747.1 GCA_903876745.1 uncultured Gemmatimonadota bacterium | reverse complement strand
CGCCGGCAGTGCGGCCGCCATGAGCGAGAACCGGCCGCCGTCGCGGTTGATCCACGCCACGGTGGAACCATCGGCAGCGACGGTCCACGAATCGCCGCGGTAGTCGCGCCGCGCGGCGGAGATCGGGTCGTACACGGTGAAACTCTGCGACCGCGCGGCGCCCGGCCCTCCGGCGCGACCCTGTGCGAGAGGGCTTCGGCCGCCGTTGGCCCACAGGTATTCGCCGTGCGGCAGCAGGGCGAAGTCGGACTTGAGCGAATCGCCCACGGGGACGATGGGCGCCGCACCGACGGGGCCGTTGGTGGGGATGCCGTAGATGTCGGTGCGTGTGTCACCCGGCTTCGCGGCAAGGGTGAAGACGATCGCCGCCGACATCTCGCCCGCGCCCGGACGGAACTGCAGCGACTGCTTCACCAGTCCGCCGTCGTCGAGCGTACGCTCGGTGCCGGCGATGAGATCGCGGACGACGATCGCGGCGTTGCGGGCCGAGCTGTCGCGCGGGGCGAGATAGGCGACGGTGTGTCCGTCAGCGGCGAAGACCAATCCCCATCCTTTCACCTCGGCCACCGGTTTGCGCGTGGCCGCCGCGACGACCTTCGTGCCGCGCGCCGCGCCGGTGCCGACTTCGAATGCCAGGTATTCGCCCTTGGGCGACCAGCGAGGCGCGCGGCCGTTCTGCGCGACCTCCACGGTCTTGTAGAACTCGCCGGTGAGGAGGGCCACGCGTTCGAGGTACGCATCGCCATCGGTAGCGCGGAGGACGTTCGCGAGTGCGTCGATCGCGTCCACGTACTTGCCGTCGTGCCATTGCTGCAGGGCATGGTTCCAGCTGTCGGCGGTGGAGGCCCGCGCGACGGACGCGGCGAGCACGGGCGCCGCGGGCTTGGGAGCGGCCGGCGCCGGGGCCTGCGTCACGGGCGCCGGCTTGGGCGGAGCGGACGGAGGTGCCGACTGGGCGGACGCCGACGCGGCGGCGATCAGGACCGCGCTCCCGGCAAGGCGATGAATACGCATGAGGGTCGTCTCCGTGAGGCGGGCGGTCAGGACGTTTCCTGCCGGGCAGCGTGGCCGATCGGCGCCCGAGATCGTTGAACGCGTCGCGGGCACTATATTTGTTTGGTTACGGACAAGTCGTCGTCCGCGATCGAAATATAGCCGCCGACGCCCGGGAACCTCGCGACGCATCTGAGGTATCCTTGGGGTTGCTCGCGCATCGTTCCCACCCGAATTCCGCACCCGCCGTGCCCACTTCCGCCGTTCCCGTTTCCCGCATCGCCGTGCAGGCGCGCCGCGTCGTCCTGTCGGTCGCCGCGCTCGCCGCCGCCGCCGGTTGCCACGACAAGTCGGCATCCACCGCCGTGGCCGCGATCCCCGTCGCGTCCATCACGGTCACGCCGACCACCGCCTCCCTCGAGGTGAACGCGACATTGCCGCTCGTGGACGTCGAGAAGGACTCGACGGGCAAGGTGCTGACCGGGCGCGCGGTATCGTGGACGAGCACGGACACGTTGAAGGTGAAGGTCAGCGCGTCGGGGATCATCACGGCGGTCGCCCCGGGCTCCGCGTCGGTGACGGCGACGAGCGAAGGGAAGACGGCGAGCTGCGACGTGAACGTGCCCGTGCCTGTCGGCAGTGTCGTGGTGAAGCCCGACACGGCGTTCCTGCTCGTTGGTGGCGCACTGCAGCTCGCGGCGACGGTGAAGGACTCAGCGGGCACCGTGATGACGACGCGTACGGTGAACTGGCAGGCGAGCAGCACGACCATCGTCTCGGTCTCCTCGACGGGGCTGGTGACGGGATTGGCGCTCGGCGCGACGAGCGTCAGCGCCCTCGTGGGGACCAAGGTGGGCGTGGCGGTCATCAACGTGGTCGCGACGCCGCCGGTCTCCACGCCCGGCGTGACCGTGGCGCCGGCGGCCGCAACGCTGACGGCGGGGGCGACGCTGCAACTGGCCGCGACCGATCCGCTGGGCAACCGGCTGGGGAGCGATGTCGTGGTGTGGACGAGCAGCAACGGCGCCACCGCGACAGTCTCGGGCGACGGTGTGGTGAGCGCGATCAAGGCGGGCACGGCAACGATCCGGGCGACGCGCGGCACGGCGAGCGGCTCCTCGGTGATCACCGTGACGCCGCCCCCGCCGCCCGTCGTGTTCGCGTCGGTGAGCGCGGGTGACCGGTATTCGTGCGGTGCCTCGACGGGCGGCACCGTGTACTGCTGGGGCGCGAACGACGCCGACCAGCTCGGCACCGGCACCGCGGCCGACGCCTTCTCGCCGCAGTCGATCGCGACGACGGGCACCTTCCAGTCCGTGAGCGCGGGCTGGTCGCATGCGTGCGCGCTCGCGCCCACCGGCAAGCCGTCGTGCTGGGGCGACAACGCCGACGGCGCCCTCGGCGACTCGACGACGACGCACCGCGCGACGCCCGTGCCGGTGAACGGGGCGACGACGTTCACCGCGATCACCTCAGGCTACGCGCACACGTGCGGGCTCGCGAACGGCGCGCTCAGCGCCCTGACGTTCTGCTGGGGCAGCAACTTCGCCGGACAGCTCGGGCGCGGGGGCGGCTCGACGCCGAGCACCTCGCCGTCGTTCGTCGGCACGATGCCGAAGGCGATCGCCCTGACCGCGGGCTACGGACACTCGTGCGCGCTCGCGACGACGGGCGCCGCGTACTGCTGGGGATTGAACGACGTCGGACAGCTCGGCACGGGGAACGCGACGTCGAGTGCCCTGCCGGTGGCCGTGTCGGGCTCGCTCGTGTTCACGGCGATCAGCGCCACGAACAGCCACACCTGCGCGCTCACGGCCGCGGGGAAGGCGTACTGCTGGGGTGACAACAGCCGCGGGCAGCTCGGCACCGCCGACTATGTGAACCGCAGCGCGCCCGCGCTCGTCGCGGGCGGACACGCGTTCGCGAAGATCAGCGCCGGCGGATGGTTCACGTGCGGCATCGGCACGGACGGCAAGAGCTGGTGCTGGGGCGACAACATCTTCGGCGAGCTGGGCGCCGGCAACATCGGCGACGCGAGCTCGGTGCCGGTGGCCGTGACCGGCACGGCCACGTTCAGCACGGTCTCGGCGGGCTGGTACCACAGCTGCGCGATGGCGGCCGACGGCGCGTACTGCTGGGGCGACAACACGCGCGGGCAGCTCGGCATGAGCAGCGTCGCGATCCTGTCGCAGTCGCCTGTGCGCGTGGCGCGGCAGCCGTAGCGCGG
>CAIRBD010000746.1 GCA_903876745.1 uncultured Gemmatimonadota bacterium | reverse complement strand
TGTTGAAGAAGCCGCCCTCGGCGTAGAGATCGACCGCGCGCTCGTAGAGCAGCACGCCATCAGGCACGTTCCCCTGCCGCACGAGCATATCGCCGACGCGGTTGTACAGACCGACGTCGACGTTCTCCTCTTCGCCGGCGTCGTAGGCGTCGAGCACCTCGCGGTACGCCGCAATCGCCTTCTCGAGCTGTTTCTTCTGCTCGAAGTCGGCTGCCTTTTTTTTGAGGGCGGCGATGGACATGAGGGACGGCGAAGGAGAGGGAGCGGGAACCGGGGCCAGCGTGCGGCAAACAAAGACCACGTACGCCGTGGGCGCACTTGTCCGAATCGAAAGCTACCTCGTAAACCTCAGCCGTGACAAGCGTTTCCGCGCACCCAACTGCGGGCGCATCGGTGGTCGCCGTACCAGTAGGGGAGTTCGCGGATGTCTTCGATCTCGAACAGCGCCAGATCGGCGGAGAATCCGGGCGCGAGCTGGCCGGTGTCTGCGGCGAGGCCGAGCGCGGCGGCGCCGTTCACCGTGGCGGCGAGGAGGGCTTCGGCGACGCTCATCCGGAGCTGACTCACGGCGAGGGTGAGCATGAGCGGGAAGTTCACCGTGGGCGACGTGCCCGGATTGAAATCGGACGCGAGCGCGACGGCCGCGCCGGCAGCGATGAGTTCGCGCGCGGGCGCCTGCTTGGGGCGCCCGAGAAACATCATCGTGCCGGGGAGGAGCGTTGCCACGGTGTTCGACGCGGCCAGCGCCCGGATGCCGGGTTCGCTGATGGCGGCGAGGTGATCGGCGCTGGTGGCGCCGAGTTCGGCGGCGAGTTCCGCGGCGCCGGAGGGTTCGAGTTCGTCGGCGTGGAGCTTGAGCTGCAGGCCGTGGCGCCGCGCCGCGCCGAGGATGCGCCGGGTCTCGTCGAGGGTGTACACGCCCGGTTCGCAGAAGATGTCGGCGAACACGGCGAGCCCCTCGGACGCGACGCGCGGGATCATCTCGTGTTCGAGCAGTGCGACGTATTCCTCGCGGGATCGCGGCGCGGCACGGTACTCGAGGGGGATCTCGTGCGCACCGAGGAAGGTGGGGACGATGCGCATCGGCAGCGCGGCCTGGAGGCGCTGGATGACGCGCAGGGATTTGAGTTCGTCGTCGAGGGTCAGACCGTAACCACTTTTCACTTCTACGGTGGTTACTCCGTGTGCAGCGATTCGCCTAAGTCGTGGTAAGGCAAGGGCATAGAGTTCGTCTTCGGAACGGCCGCGGAGGTCGCGAACGGAGCTGTGGATGCCCCCGCCCCGCTTGGCGATCTCCATGTAGCCGACGCCGGCGGCGCGGAGTTCCTGTTCTTCGTGGCGGGGCTTGCCGAAGATGCCGTGGGTGTGGGAGTCGACGAGTCCGGGGGCGAGCACGCCGCGGGCGCAGTCGACCGTCTGGGCCCCGGGGTATTGACGCTGGAGCTCGTCGTGGGGGCCCACGGCGGTGATGCGCTCGCCATCCACGGCCACGGCCGTGTTGGTGAGGACGCCGGCGTCGGTCATCTCCGTGCCGCGGCGGGCGCGGCCGGGACCGGCGCAGGTGACGACCTGGCTCGCATTGACGAAGAGGGTGGTCATGGCCCGGTCGAATCTAGGGGGCGGGCCGGGTGAGGCAACGGAGACTCGTGAGGTTTGAGTGTTGAGGGACCCCATCAACCACGGAGGTCACAGAGGACACGGAGAACTGCTGGAACGGGGGACCGTCGTTCCCGGAGTTCTCCTCTGTGTCCTCTGTGACCTCTGTGGTCAACGGGGTTTTTCGTCCGAGCGCCGAGGACTCAGGGCCGCTTCGGAGGCTCGGCGTTGCCGGCGAGCGAGCGAGAACTGCCTTCGCTGAGGAGCTTCGTGACGAAGCGCTGCCCTTCGGACATCCGCTCGATCTCGATGGCGACCGCTTCGAGCCCGCGCTCGAGGTTCTCGAGGCGCGCGTTCATCTCGCGCGTTTCGGGAAGCGCGCGCGGGGCGCTCATGCGTCGCAGGAGTCCGCGGGCGAACGCGATGGACATCGGCGCGAGCACGGCGATCGTGAAGACGATCGAGATGCCGGTGACCTGCCCCGGGTTCAGTCCGTTCCGGCCGATCGGGGCGGCGGGCGACGTGCCCGCGATCATCTCGCCCGGAGCGGCCGCGAGTTGCTGGCCGGTCTTGTCGATGTCGGACTCGAGGCGCGCGATGCGATCGTCGAGGACGACGAGCCGCTGTTCGAGGCCCGTGCGTGCCTGCCCCTGCACCTTGCTGTTCTGCAGCTGGCGTGCGACGTCGCTGCGCCGCCCCTGCGCGCTCTGCAGCTGGTTCGAGAGCTCCTCGCGGCGCGCGCGCAGGCCCACGACGTCCGACACGTTCCATGTCGGCGGCACCGGCGGGATGGCCGTGGACGTGGCCGGCGCGCCGGGCGCGGCGGGCGCGGTCGGGGCGGTCTTGGGCAGAGCGGAGGCTTGGCGCATGGTCTGTGTGGAACCTACGCGACGAGGGTGGGATCGGTTTCGCTGTCGGCGGGTGGAACGGCGGCGCCCGCGGGCGGTGCGTTCACGCCACGCGCGCCGCGGTGCCGCCCCGTGTTCCCGAACAGGTCGCGGAAGCGCGTGATCGTGAGCGGTGCCTGCGCTTCGCCGCGGCACGCGTAGTAGCAGCGGTCGCAGGCGATGGGCGCATAGCCGGTGTAGGTGCGCCAGTGGTCGTCCGACGGGAAGTCGGGGCAGCGGCGCACCTTGCCCACGGGGTCGATGTGGATGGTCGTCTCCCCCGAGAGGCACGGTTCCTTCAACTCACCGCGCACCCAGCGCGGGATCTGCGCGATGTACCAGTCGGAGTTGCTGATGACGCCGCGCCGCGCGCGCTTGAAGGCGAGCAGCTCGCGCACGAGCGCATCGAGCCGTTCGCGATGCGCGCCGCCGAGCATGTGCGCGGCGTTGCCGTTCTTGAAGTCGGTGTAGACGGAGAGGTTCACCCCCGCCCCGACCTCGCCGGCGTAGCGCACGAGCGGGAGCACGTCGTCGAGGTTGTCGTTCTTGATGACGGTGTTGAAGCGCACGGTCATCCCCCGCTCCACCATCTGGGGCACCGTGCGCAGGATCTTCGCGGCGAGGCCGGGGATCTTGCGCGCGTCGTCGTGCCGTGCGTCGAGGTAGTCGAGCGAGATGCAGAACTGCGCGAGCCCGGCGTCCCAGAGCGACTGCGCGCGCTCGATGGAGAGCATCCCGCCGTGCGTGATGAGACTGAGCCACGTGTGCGGCACGGCGCGATCGACTTCGGCGACGATGTCCTCGAGGTCGCGACGGAGCAGCGGCTCGCCGCCCGTGAACGTGACCATCATCGGCGCGAAGTGGCGCGCGGCGTCGGCGAACGACTTGAGCTCGCGCGCCTTGTCTTCGGCCGGCGTCTTATGGTAGTCGCAGAACCCGCAGCCCGCGTTGCAGCGCATCGTCACTTCGAAGTGGACGAGCACCGGCCGGCGCAGGAGGCGGAGCTTCGCGTAGCGGAGCGAGAAGGGGACGATGTGCCAGGGGCTGAACTTCTTGCTCAGCATCAGCCCATCGGGATGTTGATGCCCTTCTCTTTCGCGGTGCGCTTGGCGATCTGGTAGCCGGCGTCGGCGTGCCGGGCGACGCCGATGCCCGGGTCGTTGGTGAGGACGCGCTCGAGGCGCACGCGCATCTCGGGGGTTCCGTCGGCGACGATGACCTGCCCGGCGTGCAGCGAGTTGCCGATGCCGACGCCGCCGCCGTGATGGAAGCTCACCCACGTGGCGCCGCCGGCCACGTTGAGCAGCGCGTTGAGGATGGCCCAGTCGGCGATGGCGTCGCTGCCGTCCATCATCCCCTCCGTCTCGCGGAACGGCGAGGCGACGGAGCCGGTGTCGAGGTGATCGCGACCGATGGCGATGGGCGCGCTCACTTCGCCGCTCGCGACCAGGTCGTTGATGGCGATGCCGAACTTCGCGCGGTCCCCCTGCCCCAGCCAACAGATGCGGGCGGGAAGCCCCTGGAAGTGGATCTGCGCCTGCGCCTTCTCGATCCACGTGCGGAGGTGCGTGTCGTGCGGAAAGAGCTCGAGCACGAGCCGGTCGAGGCGCGCGATGTCGGCGGGGTCGCCGCTGAGCGCCGCCCAGCGGAACGGCCCCTTCCCTTCGCAGAAGAGCGGGCGGATGTACTCGGGGACGAAGCCGGGGATGTCGAACGCGTCGGTGAGACCGGCATCGAAGGCCACCGTCCGGATGTTGTTGCCGTAGTCGAAGGCGATGGCGCCGGCGTTCTGCATGGCGCGCATGGCGCGCACGTGCAGCACGGCGCTCGCGGTGGAGCGGGCGACATACGCCGTGGGGTCGCTCGCGCGGAGCGCGGCGGCGTCGGCGAGCGACATGCCGGCGGGCACGTAGCCGGTGAGCATGTCGTGCGCGCTCGTCTGATCGGTGACGACATCGGGCGTGATGCCCCGCGTCACCAGTTCCGGCAGCACCTCGGCGGCGTTGCCGACGAGGCCCACGCTGAGCGGCGTTTTTGCGTCGGTCGCCTCGCGGATCCACGCGAGCGCTTCGTCGAGCGACGCGGTCATGCGGTCGCAGTAGCCGGTGTCGAGGCGCTTTTGGATGCGCGACGGATCGACGTCCACGCCGAGGATGGCGGCGCCCTGCATGGTGGCAGCGAGGGGCTGGGCGCCGCCCATGCCGCCGAGTCCGGCGGTGAGGATGAAGCGACCGGCGAGCGAGCCGCCGAAATGCGTGCGGGCGACGGCGCCGAACGTCTCGTACGTGCCCTGCACGATGCCCTGCGAGCCGATGTAGATCCACGAGCCCGCGGTCATCTGGCCGTACATGATGAGGCCGGCCTTCTCGAGTTCGCGGAACGTGTCCCAGGTGGCCCAGCGGCCGACGAGGTTGGAGTTGGCGATGAGGACGCGCGGCGCGTGCGTGTGGGTGCGGAACACGGCGACGGGCTTTCCGCTTTGCACGAGCAAGGTCTCGTCGTCTTCAAGTGCACGGAGCGCGGCGACGATGGCGTCGAAGCATTCCCAGTTGCGGGCGGCCTTGCCGGTGCCGCCGTACACGACGAGATCGCCCGGGCGTTCGGCGACGTCGGGGTCGAGGTTGTTCATCAGCATGCGAAGGGCGGCTTCCTGGGGCCAGCCTTTGCAGCTGAGTTCATTTCCTCTTGGCGCGCGTACAGTGCGAGCGGGGGTGGGAGTGGGAGGGACCCCGTTCACCACAGAGGACACGGAGGACACAGAGGTGGGTGTTGGTGGTGTTCCGGCAGGCGGCGTCTGGGGCACGGCGGGCTCTCTGTGGACGTGTGTTCGGGGTCCTGCGCGATGACGTCTTCTCTGTCGTTTTCAGGTGCTCTTTTCATCGGTCGCGGGAGCGTGGGTTCGGTCGCGCGCCGAGCGCCCTCTGTGACCTCTGTGTCCTCTGTGGTACGAGGGGTCCCCTCCTACCCTGAGAACTCCCCTCTCGCGATCGCATCGGCGAGCGCGATGATGTCGCCGGACAGCACGCGGTCGTCCCCGAGCGGCGCGACGAGCGCGCGCACGCGGGCGTGCGCCTCCTCGATGCGCGGGGCCGAGCGCAACGGACGGCGGTAGTCGAGTCCCTGCGCCGCGCACATCAGTTCGATGGCGAGGATGTGCTGCACGTTGCGGATGATGCGGCGCAGTTTCCAGGCCGCGCCCATCCCCATCGGCACCACATCCTCCTTGCTGCCGTCGGTGGGGATGGTGTCGACGCTCGCCGGATGGGAGAGCACCTTGCACTCGCTCGCGAGCGAGGCGGCGGTGACCTGCGCCATCATGAAGCCGGAGTTGAGGCCGGCCTCGCGGGCGAGGAAGGGCGGCAGTCCCTGATTGAGATCGGGATGCACGACGCGATCGATGCGGCGCTCGGCGATCGTCGCGAGGTTGGTCATCGCGATGGCGAGGAAATCGAGCGCCATCGACACGGCCTGCCCGTGGAAGTTGCCGCCGCTGAGGATGTCTCCGTTGCCGAAGACGAGCGGGTTGTCGGTGGCGGCGTTGATCTCGCGCCCGATGACGCCCTCGCAGAACTGCAGCGCGTCGAGGACGGGGCCGTGCACCTGCGGCATGCAGCGCAGCGCGTAGGCGTCCTGTACGCGGCTGTCGCCGTGGCGGTGCGACTCGCGGATCTCGCTCCCCTCGAGCAGCGCACGCAGCAGCGCGGCGGAGACGCCCTGCCCCTCCTGCCCCCGCGCCTCCTGGATGCGCGCGTCGAACGCCGTGGGCGTGCCGAGGAGCGCCTCGAGCGAGGCGGCGCCGGCGACGTGCGCCACGTGCCAGAGCGCGCGTGCGTCGGCCACGGCGAGCGCGGCGACGGCCGTGTGCGCCTGGGTGCCGTTGATGAGGGTGATCCCTTCCTTGGGCGCGAGCGTGAGCGGCGTGAGCCCCGCCTCGGCGAGCATCGCGGCCGCCGGGCCCGTGCGATCGCCGCGATGCAGTTCGCCCTCACCGATGAGCGACACGGCGAGGTGCGCGAGCGGCGCGAGATCGCCGCTCGCACCCACGGAGCCCTGCTCGGGGATGGTGGGCCAGAGACCGGCGTTGAGCATCGCGCACAGCAGCTCGGGCACGTCAGGACGCGCGCCCGAGAATCCCTTGGCGATGACGTTCGCGCGCAGCAACATCATGGCGCGCACTTCGCGATGCGGGAGTGCCGGGCCGACGCCGCTGGCGTGGCTGCGCACGAGGTTCACCTGCAACTGGGCGAGCTTGTCGTGCGGGATGAACATCTCGCTCAACTTGCCGAAGCCCGTCGTGACGCCGTAGGCGACTTCGTCGCGATCGACGATGCCGGCGACGATGTTGCGCGCGATCATCATCTGCGCGCGGGCGGCGGGCGCGAGCGTGAGCGGCGTGAGCCCCGCCTCGGCGAG
>CAIRBD010000745.1 GCA_903876745.1 uncultured Gemmatimonadota bacterium | reverse complement strand
GGTTGGCATCCGACATCTCCGTCGCCGCCAGGCCGTCCGCGAACGCGTGCACCCGATATCCTGCGCTCTCGAGCACGCGCTTGTTCAGCGCGCGCAACGCGCCGTCGTCCTCAACCAGCAGCACACACTCCTCGCCGCGTTTGGTCGGCAACGGCGCCACGGCCGCACCCTCGCTGTCCGCGACCGCCGTGTCGCGAGGCAGATACACACGGAACGTCGACCCGCTGCCCATCTCCGTGGTCACCGTGATGGCGCCGCCCGCCTGTCGCACGATGCCCTCCACGGTGGAGAGGCCGAGGCCGGTGCCCCGCCCCGGGTCCTTCGTCGTGAAGAACGGTTCGAAGAGCCGGTCCAGCACCTCCGCCGGAATGCCCACCCCCGTGTCCGTGACCGAGAGCTGCACGTAGTCACCGGGCACCAGCTCGCGACGGTGCGCGTCGGTCGCGGCGATCACGACGTTCTCGCAGGCGATATCCAGGCGGCCACCGCGCGGCATCGCGTCACGCGAGTTCACGGCGAGGTTCATCACCACCTGTTCGATCTGGCCCGGGTCGGCGCGCACCGGCCAGAGCGCGGCCGAGGTCTCGATCCGCAGCGAGACGTCCTCGCCGATCATGCGGCTGAGCAGCGACGTGAGCCCGGAGAGGAGTTCACCGAGCTGCAAGCGACGCGGTTCGAGGATCTGCCGGCGTGCGTAGGCGAGCAACTGGCGCGTGAGCGCCGCCCCGCGCTCGCCCGACTTTTGGATCTCCTCGAGATCGGAGATCACCGGACTGGACGCGTCGAGCTCCGACTTGGCGAGTTCGGCATAGCCGATGATCGCCGTGATGATGTTGTTGAAATCGTGCGCCACTCCCCCTGCCAGTCGACCGACGGTCTCGAGACGCCGCGCGCGGGCCTCCGACTGCTCCCGCGTGCGGCGTTCGTCCACGCTGCGGCTGGTCATGTACGCACCCACCACCCCGCCGGCGGGCGAGCGGATCGGGGCGAACGTCACGTCGAACGCACGCTCCCCGTCCGCCGCGTCGGACCACCACACACGCGTCGACACCTCGCCGGCGAGTGCGCGACGCCACAACTGCGGCGCCTCGCCCGACACTCGCCCGGGCCCGTCGCCGAGCGACTCCACCACGGTGCCGAAGGACGGAGCGGCCCCGTGCAGCGGGACGGCGTCTTGCAGCCAGCCGCGATTGGCCAGCACCAGGCACCCATCGCGGTCCACGACGGCGAGCCGTTCCTCCATCCCCTCGAACAGCACGCTGAATCGCGTCGACGCTTCGCGGATGTTCTTCAGCGCCGCCTCCAACAGGGCAGTACTCCGGCGACTCTCGCGCGTGAGCACGCCGATCGTGAGCGCCGAGATCGCGATCAGTCCGACGAACACCTGCGAGATGCCCTGTCGCAGGACCTCCGGATACGCAAGAGCGGCAAGCGGGCCCCGCCCGGACTCCGTGTAGAGGCCCACCAGCACGCTGAGCACCACCGATCCCGCCGAGGCCCCGAGTACGCCGAACGTCAGACTCAGCCAGATCAACGGTGGGAAGAGCAGGAAGCTCAGCATCACGAGCGGTGAATCCGCGCCCATGGGGCGACCGAACAGGACGACGACCAGGGCGATCAAGAGCCCGAGCAACAGCACGGCCTGTACCGCAGACCACCGGCCCGCGATCGACGTCAGAAGCCCGCGGCCGATCACCATCGGGGAGATCACGAGGATGCCGACCAGGTCGGCTTCCAACCACTGAACGACCGCGAGCCTCCACGAATCCTCGTGAAGGATCGTGACTTCCGGGAACGCGGCGAGAATACCCGCGACCACGGTCGCGACGAGCGCCGAGACCACGAACACCCCCAGGCCGCGCCGGTCGTCGAGCCCGGGCGTCCGGCGCCGCGAAAGGGCGCGCGCGATCACGCCCCCGAGCAACCCTTCCAGGGCGATGCACGCCGCATACACGGCATACAACCCGATGTTCTGGACCTTGCCGGTCGTCTTTTCGATGGCGAACTCGGTCGCCAGCACGGCGAGAAAGATCCCGATCCGCTGCCGCCCCTTCGCTCGCGCCTGCAGTCCGAATCCGACGCCCGCCGGGAGCCACACCGGCACCACCACGTCGCTCGTGCGCCGCAGAAAAAACAGGGTGCCCACACCCAACAGCGCATACACCGCCATCCACGCCCAGATCTCTCGCGTGTGGAGCGTCTCCTCGGGACTCTGGGTGTCGTCGATCGCGGCTGCGGTCATCCGTGTATTCTCCGCGCCGGAGCAGCAACCGCAAGGGCCGACGGCGGACTGGTGGCCGACCGGCCTCCGCACCCCGAACCACCCGGACGCCCGCGGTCCACCATAGGTCCTCCCCGCCGCGCACCGGAAACCAGCGCGCGGCATGGGGCATTTCCCTGACCAAGACCGCTGCGTGTTCCTTGTAGATTCACGGCGACGCCAACCCAGGGAGCGCCCGCCGTGACCAGCAACGTCTTCTTCTTCGGCAACGGCAAGGCGGAGGGCACGCGCGAGTGGCGCGATCTCCTCGGCGGTAAGGGCGCCAACCTGCACGAGATGACGAACCTCGGCATTCCCGTGCCGCCCGGCTTCACCATCACCACGACCGTCTGCGACGAGTTCCTGAAGGACGGCACGATGCCGCCCACGCTGCGCGAGGAAGTGGAGCGCGCGCTCCAACGGCTCGAAAGCACGGTCGGACGCAAACTCGGAGACCGGTCCGACCCCCTGCTCGTCTCCGTGCGTTCCGGGGCCCGCATCTCGATGCCCGGCATGATGGAGACCATCCTCAACCTCGGCCTGAACGACGAGACCGTCGAGGGGCTCGCCGCGCAGAGCAAGAACCCGCGCTTCGCGTGGGATTCCTACCGCCGCTTCCTGCAGATGTACGGCGACGTGGTGATGGGCGTCGACAGCCACCTGTTCGAGCAACTGCTCGGCACCAAACGCATGCTCTACGGCGCCAAGACCGATGCCGACCTCCCCGCCGACGTGCTCAAGACACTCGCCGCCGAGTACAAGATGCTCGTGCGCCACGTTACGAAGCGCGAACTCCCGATGGATCCCAAGGAACAGCTCTGGGGCGCCATCGACGCCGTCTTCAAGTCGTGGACGCTCAAGAAGGCCGTCGATTATCGCAAAGTGAACGTCATTCCCGACACCCCCGGCACCGCCGTCAACGTGATGGCGATGG
>CAIRBD010000744.1 GCA_903876745.1 uncultured Gemmatimonadota bacterium | reverse complement strand
GAGCGGAGCGTGGAGGAGGCGCTCGCGCTCGTCCGGCAGCTGCGAAGCGCCCTCGACGAGCCCGTCGCGCGGTGAAGAAGCGCCTGCTCACGCTCAACGCGCGGGTGATGCCCCTCGCGGGCACGCTCACGCTCGCCGTGGCCGCGTGGCGCGACACCTCGTGGGCCATCCATCTCATCCCGTTCGCGGTGCTCGCCGTCGCGACGATCGAGTTCCGGCGCCACCAGCTGCCCGTCACGAAGTACGGGGCTCTGAACATCCTGATGGCGATCTCGACGGGCGGCGCGCTCGTCGCCGGTCCGACGACGGCGGGGCTGGCCCTCTTCGTGGGACTCATCGCGGCCGACTGGCTCCTGATGCGCAAACAGCTCGACGTCGCGTGGATCAACGCGGGGCGCGAGACGCTCGCCCTCTTCGCGTCGTACGGCGTGTTCGCCTGGGCGGCGAACCTGATCGATGCGAACGGAGGCACCGCCACGGGAACGGAGTTCATCCCCGCGATGGTCGCGTTCCTGCTGGCGCATTTCGTGTTCAGCCGCTGCCTCCTGTACTTCTCGCTCCTCGCGCGCGGCAAGTTGCTCCGCGAGGAGCGCAATCTCATCCTGCGGTACGAACTGCTCACGTACGGCGCGGGGGCCGTGGCCGTGGGGGTCACCCTCACCGCTCTCCAGCTCCTCGGCTGGATGGGGACGGCGATCGTCGGCGCGGCGATGCTCTTCGCCGGGATGCTGCTGCGGCGGATCCTCGAGGAGTCGATCGCCGCCGAGGAACTCAACACGATCCTCGCCATGGAACAGGTGATCGCGAGCGACCGGGGCCTTGCCGACGCCATCCGGCGCATCGAGGCGCTCGCGCACCGGCTGGTCGACTGGCAGGCGTTGCGCATCAACCGGATCATCGACGGCAAGGTGATGGTCGCGTACCGGGGCGGGCAGGGGCTGCTCGAGCCGCTGCAGCCCGCGGGGCTCGACGGCGTGAAGCTGCGCGCGCTCGCGCTCGAGGGTGGCGATCCCGTGATCGTCAACGACGCCACCCGCGACCCGCGCGTGGAACGGCCGCGCCCGGAGGCGCGGTCGGCGCTCGCCGTGCCGCTCCGCTTCGGCGAACGCAATGTGGGGATCCTCGAACTCGAGCATCACAAGGCGAACACCTACGGCGCCAAGGAATCGATGCTCGTGCGGCGCTTCGCCAACCAGTTGGCGACGACGCTGCACATTTATGAACTGCGCGGTCCGCTGCTGGAGACGGTCGCCAAGCTGGGCCGCGAACTCGAAACGCTCACGGAGTCGGCCAACCGGCTGCATGAGGGTGGGGAATCGGTGGCGGCCACGGTGCAGGAGATCACCCGCGGCATCGCCGAGGAGGCTGAGCAGGTACGCTCGAGTCTCGAGATGTCGCAGCGGATGCTCGAGGCCACCGGCCGCGTCGTGAGCGATGCGCGCGATGCCGCCGGCACGAGCCGCGCGGCGACCGACACGGCCGCCGCGAGCCAGGGACAGATCGGCACGGCCATCACGCGGCTTGTCGGCGCCAAGAGCTTCGTGAGTGAGAGTGCGGGGCAGGTCGCGGCGCTCGCCGCCACCACGGTGCGCATCACGGAGTTCATCACCGTCATCTCGCAGATCGCCGACCAGACCAACCT